>JBEBSM010000262.1:0-5908 GCA_040394315.1 Lujinxingia vulgaris | reverse complement strand
AGATTGTTGATATCTCGACCGAAACGGATTTCCCATTCGTGGCTACGCAATATGCGCCTAATGGAAACCTGCGACGTCTGATCAATACCGATGGTCGCCCGCCACTGGGTGTGTCGTTGAAGTACTTTTTGCAGATTCTGCACGGCTTGAATGCTGCGCACGATAAGGGAATCATGCACGGAAGTCTGAAGCCAGAAAACGTCGTGCTCGATGCTACGGGCAATGCGATGCTGACGGACTTCGGAATTTCCAGAGTCGTTGAGCGCGAAGGTGGAAAAGGTAATCAGGTCTATGTGGGCGTGGGAACAGTCGCTTATATGAGCCCTGAGCAGTTCCAGAATCCGAATCTTGCGACCGTGAAGAGCGATATCTACTCGCTCGGTATCATGTTGTACGAAATGTTGACCGGAAAGGTTCCAGGTCGTCGTTCGCCGATGCCATCGAGCTTTTATCCAGACATCCCGCGCAAGCTGGACGATATCTTTGATCGTATGTCGATGGATCGTGAAGAAGATCGTTACGGTTCTATCGATGAGATCATCGCCGAGTTGTATGAAGCGACCGAAGTCATGGATATTCTTGATAAGCGCTCGGGTGTGCTCTTTTTGCGTGATCCCATGCAGTACGGTGAACTTGGAATTGCCGGTCTAGAATTGTCGGCTCCGTCGCTTGCTCCGGCCGTCACGCGTGCGGCTCCCCAGGTTTCTGCAGCCCAGGTTTATGAACCGGCGGTTGAGTCCGAGGAAGAGGGTTCGTCAGAAGACGAAGCGTATGACGATAGCGACGTTAGCGAAACCGAACTTGGTGACGACGACTCCTCCGAGGCCGAAGCCAGTGAAGCCGGTGATGACGTGCTTGATAAGCTCGATAAATACGGTTCGATGTTCGACGACGAAGATTAATCGCTCTTCCGGTCAGTTCGGTGAGCTAAATCAGTGGCTCGCCGGGTGAACGTGGTTTTGAGTGATACAATATAAAAAGCCCTGACAACGTCGTTTGGATGTTGTCAGGGCTTTTTTGTGTGTGATTTTTGATATGGAGTGAGCGTTACTTCGACTGTGCAGGTAGAAGCGCAAATCTCTGATTGATGTAGAGAAGCATGAATCCTTCAACCTGTTCGAATCGCGTGGATGGTGTGCAGCGGGGGTGTTTGCTGAAGAGGTATGGCTCGAATTTTCGGGCAGGGTCATTCCAGGTCTTGATCAGGCAAATTGTGTTTTTGCTGTGATCGGGTGTGATGCATTCGGTGTTGAAGTCGGTGCATTCCTGGTCTTCAGACATCTCGATTTCGCATACATCGAGGCCCGGTTTATCGTCGAGCTCGGTGAAAAACACCTGGCTTTTGCGAAGCGTTCTACCCTGCTGTTTGGCCGACGTGCGTTGCGGATGAAGTTCACCAACTCGCCCGGTGCTGGCCTGGGCATCGATGAGTGTGATGCCTGTGCTATCGATATGTTCGTGAAGGTTATGTTCGCTTTTGTGCCAGCCCACAGCCCAGAGCGAGGGGCTGATGGCAGCGAGTGGCGTCATGGAAAATTGTCGTGTGAAGGGCTGCTTGCTTGCCGGTTGTAGCCCGCATTGCGAGAGCGGATTTTCGAAAACCGGTACAGCTTTGCGAACGAGCCAGCCGTCGCCTTCCGGGACGAGATGGGTCCAGACGAGCTGACTCTCGGATTTTTGGGGGCATTGACCGGTTTCGGGCGTTGGTCCGCATAATAGTAGTGCAACGCGGTGTTTGCCGGTTGAGGATTGGTAGGCGTCGAGCAAAGTAATGTCATTTCGTGCTTCCTGACAGGGTTTGGGAAGCATTGTCGTCGTAGAAATTAGCGTTCGGGCAGCAGGTAATTCCTCGAGAGGTTGCCAGTAGCTGGCGACTGCTTCGAGTGGTTCGAAGTGCCAGGTGTTGTCGAGCTGACGCCACCAACCGAGGACGTTCTGGGGGGCGGAGGTTTCAGATAAGGGGAAGTGAGGAAGAAGTTCGGTGCTGAAAAGTGCGAAGCGCGGTGCGTTTTCGCGCGTATCGGGCAGCATGCTTAAAGCCGTTTGCGGGCCGCGTCGGGCGGGATCGTCGCCATCTAAGAGTTCGACGCGAAATGCGATCTCGGTCAGTGGAAATGCGGAAACCTGTGGCATGGCTTCGATTGGAATCGCAATCTCAAGTGAATATCCGTTCGCATGTGTGCGAGAAGCGGTTGTGACAGCGTTTGTGGGGACTGTACCGTCCGGTCTATCGATATATTTTTGGCCGTCGGGGGTGATGGTCAGGAAAGTGTCGTAGCGTACGGGATTTTGGGCCTGGTAGCTTTCGGGCAGTTGGTTGCTCAGGCGTTCGAGCTGTGGATCGCGCAACCAAATTTTGACGGCGTCGACCGGGTTTTGGGGTGGCGAGAGGATGACATTGTCGTCGATGACTTCTACCAAAAAGTAGAGATAGTTTTCGTCGGCGTGCAGTGCGACGCGAAAGCTTGCGTCGGTCGGTCCGGTCCAGAATTCCTGGCCAAACTCGATATCATCCCTGGTTTTGTAGGTTCGGGCGCGTGAGAGATCCCAGTCGTCGCCGTCGCCGTCGATGGTGCGTGACAGGGTTGCGGAAGCAGCCGAGATCATAATGTCTGCGCCGTCAACACGTGTTCGGCGTGCAGTCGAGGATTGGGAGCGGTTGACGGGCGCGTCGAGCAGGTCTGCGGCGGGGCGTTTTTGATCGGTGACATCAAATGGGTTGACGGTTGGTGGCGTCTTGCAGGCCGATGTCCAAAATAAAGCGAAGAAAACAAGTGCGGCGATCGGCGTGTGCGCGCGATTTCGAGCGCTCTGGCAATGAATAATCACGACGGTTTCTCCAGACTTTTTGCGATTTGACTGAGGATGTTGAGCGCTTCGAGAGGCGTGAGAGCGTTGATGTTGACGTCGCGTAATTGTGCGATTGCAGCGAGTTCTTCGGGCGGCATGGAGGCGCCCGCGGCGTTAAATAACGAGAGTTGGTTTGGGTTGTATTGGGCGGTCATACGCACGGGTTGGTTGCCTGCGCGCTTGCCGGGGCGGGGTACGCCCATGTCGTCGAATTGTCCGGCTTCCAGGTTTTCGAGCACGCCTTTGGCGCGTTGGACGACGGCTTCTGGTAGGCCGGCCAGGCGTCCGACCTGAATGCCGTAGGAGCGATTGGCCTGACCTTCGACGAGTTTTCGAAGGAAAATGATGTCGTCGTTCCATTCCTTGACGGCGATGCTCAGGTTTACGGCGCCTTCGAGTGTGCGGACGAGTTCGGTGAGCTCGTGGTAGTGGGTGGCGAAGAGGGTTTTTGCGCCGATTTCGTCGTGCAGAAATTCGGCCACGGCCCAGGCGATGGAGAGGCCATCGAAGGTGGAGGTTCCGCGGCCGATTTCGTCGAGGATGATCAGGCTTTTGTCGGTCGCGTTGTTGAGAATGTGGGCGGTTTCGGTCATTTCGACCATGAAGGTCGAGTGGCCTTTTGCCAGGTTATCGCTGGCGCCGACACGGCTGAAGATCTTGTCGACGACGCCGATGGTGGCGGATTCTGCGGGTACAAACGAGCCCATCTGGGTGAGTAGCGTGATGAGGGCGACCTGGCGGATGATGGTGGATTTACCGGCCATGTTGGGGCCGGTGATGATCGATAGTCGTTTATCCTGGCCGTTGCAGTGGACGGAGTTTCCGACGAATCGTTCGCCGACCAGGGTGGATTCAACGACGGGGTGGCGGCCTTCGATGATGTCGATTTTGTCGTCGTTGTTGACGGTCGGGCGACAATAATTTTTGCGGTGGGCTAGTTCGGCAAGTCCTGTAATAACGTCGAGATCTGCCAGGCTGGAGGCGGTTTGGAGAAGACGTGTGGTTTCTGTGCTGACGTCGCGCCGTAGTTCTTCGAAGAGTTTGTATTCGAGTTGTTTTCGGAGATCGTCGGCACCTAAAATGCGTTCTTCTTTTTCCTTGAGTTCAGGCGTGTAGAAGCGTTCGGCATTGGCGAGTGTTTGCTGGCGGATGTAATTGTCGGGTGCCTGGTCGAGGTTGGCGCGGGTGATTTCGATGTAATAACCGAAGACGCGATTGTATTTTACCTTGAGGCTGCTGATGCCGGAGCGTGCGCGTTCGCGGGCTTCGAATTCGAGGATCCAGTCTTTGCCGTGGATGGAAAGATCGATGAGTTCGTCGAGTTCTGCGTTGAATCCGAGATTGAACAGACCGCCTTCGTTGAGGGCGGTTGGTGGGTTTTCGACCAGTGCACTGTCGATGAGCGCGCAGAGTTCGTCGCAGGGATCGAGTGATTTTTCGAGTTCCAGGATGCGTTCGGATTTGCTGCTTTCGATGAGGTATTTGATGTCCGGGAGCACAGCGAGTGTGCTCTGGAGGCTGCGCAGATCTTTGGCGTTGGCGCTGGCGGCGGAGATGCGGCCGCAGAGTCGTTCGATGTCATAAACTTCTGCAAGCGCAGTGCGCAGATCCTGGCGGAGTGCGGGGGCGCGGACGAGTTCTTCGACGGCATCGAGGCGTTTTTCGATGTCGGTGACGTCGATGAGCGGGTAGTTGAGCCAGTCGCGCAGGCGGCGCGCGCCCATGGAGGTTGTGGTGCGGTCGATGACACTGAGCAGGCTGCCGGAGCGCTTGCCGCCCATCATGGTTTCGGTCAGTTCGAGATTGGTTTTGGTGGATTCATCGATGATGAGAAAAGAGGTTGCGCGGTAGGGGGCCATGCGGCGGATGTTGGCCGGGATTCCGCGCCGGGTTTCGACCAGATACGCGAGCACGGCGGCCGCGGCCTGGCGAACGGGTTCGGGTTGCTGGAAGTGGTACTCGTCGATGGTCTGAGATAGGTCGGCGAGTTCTTTGGTCGTGAGATAGTAGGCGTCGGTTGTGAGGTCTTCCTGGAGGCGGACGCCTTTTTTGACGTGTTTTTCGAGCTTTGACCAGTCAAAAAATGCGGCAGATCGGGAGCGGAAAAACGTCTTCTCGAGCTGGCTTTGCAGGTTTTCGAAGAGTTCGGCCTGGTCGTCAATGATGAGGATTTCACGCGCTTCGATGCGGTTTAGTTCTGCGGTCAGGTCGCTGATTTTGGCAAGTTCGGTGACGCGGAAATCGCCGGTGGAGATGTCGACGAGGGCAAGGCCAAAGGTGTGGTCGGTGGATGTCGTGGGCGTGTTTTTTGAGGTTCTGGCAACGGGAAGCGCGGCAATGGCGGCGACAAAGTTGGGGCGTGCGGCGTCAAGATTGTCGCTGTCCAAAACGACGCCGGGGGTGATGATGCGGACGACATCTCGCTTGACGATGCCTTTGGCGACGCTGGGATCTTCGAGTTGGTCGCAAATTGCGACGGTGTAGCCTTTGGCGATGAGTTGGCTGACGTAACCGGCGGAGGAGTGGTGTGGCATGCCGGCCATGGGGACTTCGTCGTCGCTGTTGCGGTTTCTTGAGGTCAGGGTCAGACCGACTTCTTTGGCGACCAAAATGGCGTCTTCGAAGAACATTTCGTAAAAGTCGCCGAGCCGGTAAAAGAGGATCGTATCGGGGTAGCGTTGTTTGATGTCCAGGTATTGCTGCAACATCGGGGTGAGTTTTTTCGTCGGTTTGGTATTGGTTTTCATCTTGGGGGCCGGAAACGCGAGGAGTTGGTGGATCGGGTTGCACGGCTTTTGGTGGGGCGTGTGCAAAAGGAAGCTTACAGGCGGGGCACCATAGCAACGGCGATAGAATCGCACAATGCGGGTAGGCTTTTGGTATTGAGCAAAAATGTTGTGGTTGTGGAAGTTGTGAGGTTTTGGGGGAGTGTGGGTTGTGGATGGGGGGAGGTTGTGGGGGAGTGGGAAATCGGAAAAAATGGGGGGGAGAAAAATCGGGGGTTGAAACGGGCAGCGTGGCTTCGTGGTGTGAATTGCCGCGGATTCATTGGTCGAAA
>JBEBSM010000261.1:0-5916 GCA_040394315.1 Lujinxingia vulgaris | reverse complement strand
TTGTCCAACACCGCTGGCTAGCAATTGCTTTCCTTTGGCGAGTACGATTGCGTTGTTGCCGGGAAACGAGTTTGGGCAGGTCGGGCGGAGTTTTAACCGAATGCTGGTTGAGATTGAGCAAAATCGTGCGGAATTAGAGTCGCGATTGCAGGCGATTGTGCGGGCAAATCGTGAGCTTAATCAGGCACATAACTCGTTGGTGCGTGCGGAGAAATTGGCGAGCGTGGGGCAGCTTTCGGCGGGGGTGGCGCATGAGATTGGTAATCCGTTGGCGGCGATTTTGGGGTACACGGATTTTTTGCGTGACACAGATCTTGATGAAGAAATGCGTGAAGATATTGTGAATCGTGTGCAAACGCAGCTTGAGCGGATTCAGAAAATTATTTCGGAACTCGTTGATTTTAGTCGTGATGAAAGTGCGCAGGCGGCAGAGCCGACAAGTCTTGGGCGGTGTGTTTCGGAGACGTTGCATTTGATGCGGGCGCATCCGCGGGCGCAGGGCGTGGCGTTTTGTTTTGAGCTGACTGACGCTGAGGAATTGCCGATGGTCTGGGCGGTTCATTCGGCGGTTGTGCAGGTTTTGTTGAATTTGATGATCAATGCGGCGGATGCGCTGAGTGAATGTGATGAAATGACTGCGACGCCAACGGTTTGGATTCAGGCGCGCGTTGATGGGGATGAAGGCGGTGAACGCGCTGAAAGCGTTGTGGTTTTGGAGGTTAAAGACAACGGGCCTGGCATTGCGAAGGAGGCGGTGAATAGGTTGTTTGATCCGTTTTTTACGACCAAAGATCCGGGGCAGGGAACGGGTCTGGGGTTGGCGACGTGTTTGCGGATTATGCAGCGTTTTGGGGGTGATATTCGCGTTCAGAATCGGGAGGAATCGGGGGAGTATGGGGCTGTGTTTGAGTTGGTTTTTCGTGGGGTTTTTGTGGATGATTTGGTTAAAAAAACGGCTGCCGAACACGAAGTGTTGGCGGCGGATGCGCGAAACCATTAAAAATAGGTGGCGAATCCGAGCTGGATTTTTGCGCCGGTGACGGAGTCGTTGCCGACGAGATCTTTTGACCAGCTGTAGCCGTAGTTCAGGCGAAATACGGTTTCGGTGCCGGGGCGAAGGGCGAGTGCGCCGACGATGGCGGTTTCTTCGCTGCCGGCGGAGTCGCCGGAGGTGCCGAGTGTTCCCATGTGGAAATCGACGTGTTCAAAGCGCAGGCCGGCTTCGAGTTTGGAGTCGTCGAATCCGAGCAGGCCGAATTTCCAGACTGGGGCGACGAGATCGAGGTGCATGCCCCATTGCTCGTTTCCGAACAGGGTTTCGAGCGATTCGGGGACTTGGACCCAGATTTTGGCGAGTTCGCTGCGTATTTCGAACCAGGGGAGGGAGAGGCGCATGTCGATCGCGGCGATGGTGAGTGTGCGGCGTTCGTCGATGTCTTCGCCGTCTGCGACAAACGTGTTGTAGGCGCCGTGCCATGCGGAAACGCCGAGTTCAAGTGAGTCGGAATAGCGAGCAGCGAGGCGTCCGGTTACGGCCGGTTCGCCGTTGTTGTTTTCGACAAATGATTCTTGGGAGCGGCCGGCTGCAACGCTGATGCGGCCGAGATCGTTTTCCACAACGCCGTCGTTGAGGCCCTGGGTTGCGTAAACCTGGTAGTCGAGATCGATTGGTCCGGCTAAAAACGTGCCGTGTGCGCCCAGGCCAACTTCGGAAAAGGTCGCGCCGAGCAATTCGGTTGAGACCAGCGGGCGATTTACAAAGTTCCAGTTTGGGCTGTCGTGATTCTGGTTGAACGCGCCGATGGGGGTGAGCAAAATTCCGGCGCGGATGATGAATTCGGGCACGACTTCGACGTCGATTTGTGCGGTTTCGAGCACGATTTCGAGTGCGCCTTCTTCGAATTCAAGTTCGGAGATAAATCGGATTCGTTGGCCGATGGGGGCGAATACAAACAGGTTGAAGCGTTGAAAATTGAATTGCAGGCCTTCGGTAATGCCTTCGGAGCCTTCAAAATTCACGCTGCCTTCGGCGTAGCCGCCGAGTGATGCGCGCTGGCCGCTGAGTACAAAAGGTCGATCGTAGAGCGCGTTTTGCAAAGCGGACTGCTCGATTGCTTTTTGTGGGGATTCTTGTGGGAGGTTGGCCTGGGGCGCGTTTTCAGCCTCGATGTGTTCTTCGGGTTGGCTTTGCTCTTCTGCGTACATGTTGGTGGGTGCACATAACAGGGCGGCGATGAGCGCGCTGGTAAGTAGATGGTATTTTAAAGAAATATGCATGGAATTAACTCATTGGATCATCAGAAATAATAGAAGTTAGGAGCGCTCGATGCGCAGGTTTTCGCCGTCTTCGTGGACTGCATAGCTGTGTAATGGCACGGCTGCGGGGCCCTGTGTGACGTCGCCGTTCAACTTGAATTCGCTGCCGTGGCAGGGGCAAACAAGCTTTTCGCGTTGCAAATGAACGGCGCAGCCGCGGTGTGTGCAGATCATTTCGACGGCGGTGTAATTTTGATCCTGGCGCGCGAGTAGTATCGAAGCGCCGAGTGCTTTTCCTTCGATTACGACGTGGCCATCGGGTTCGAGCGCGCTCTTGGGGACGATAAACGGCGAGTTTTGGGTAATGGAGTCGTCGAGTGTGTAGATTGGTAGTGATGAGCAGGCGGTGGCGCAGCCGACCAGGCCGAGCAGGGATGTGGTTAGGAACATGCGTCGATTGAAGCCGCTGGGATCAGAATTATGTGTGGGCATTAGAGTGACTCCAGAAATCGAATGAGCTGCGCCTGTTCTTTGGCATCGAGCGCGTTGAATTTTGTGCGTGAGTGAGCGCCTTCGCCGCCGTGATATTCGATGACTTCGCGAAAGGTGGTGGCGCGTCCGTCGTGCAGGTAAAAGCCGCGGCCGCCCTGAAACAGTGGCGCGAGGCCGATTCCCCACAGCGCTGGCGTGCGGTATTCGCTGGATTTGGCGTCGCCTTCGGTGTAGCCGTCGTCCAATTCCGGGCCCATGTCGTGCAGGAGCAAGTCGGTGTAGGCGCGCGCTTCGCCAATGTTGGCCAGTGCGGCGATGTCGACGTTGCCGATGGGCAGTGATGGGACGTGGCAGCTTGCGCAACCGATGGTTTCGAAGAGTTTTTCGCCGGCTTTTACTTCCGGGTGCTCCTCGTCGCGTCGCATCGGTACACGCAGCGTGCGTAAATAATAGGTGACTGCGAAAAGCTCGTCGGAAGCGAGTTCGGGTGTGCCGCTAGCGCCGAGTGCGCCGGCGCCGAGCGCGTGGTTGTAGGGTTCAACGCGCTCGAAGGTCGACGTTAAGCCAAGATCTTGATTGAACGCGGTAACGGTCTGGTGAAGCAGGCTGGTTTGCGCGCCTTTCCAGCCAAATCGGCCGATCATTTTGTTGCCGTCGTAAATTTTGAAGCGTTCGCCTTTTCCGTTGTCGGCAAATTTCGCCATTTCACGAACGGCGTCGGTTGCGTCGACGTAGTGAACGCGGCCTTTTACGCCGTCGCCGAGATCGCGTTCGGCCAGTGCGATGAGCGTTGCGTCGTCGACGGCTTCAAGCAACCCAAGGCCAGTGATCGATGGGGCGATGAACATGGTTACGCCGGTTGCGTCGCCGGGTAATTGCTCGGGCTCGTAGCCGGGAACCGCGCGGTCCTGGAGTTGTGGGCCGCCGGCGTAGGGCATGGAATCGAAGTTTCCGTTGCTGTCGTATTTTCCAAAACGGAGCAAACCAAATTCCGGATGGCCGCGGCCTTCGCCGGGGTGACACGTTCCGCACGACGTCGCGTTGAAAATCGGTCCGACGCCTTCTGCAAACGTGCGCTGGCGATTGAATTGCTCGTCGCCTTTGATGAACAGCTTCATTTGCGGTGCGGTTAGGTCTTCGACCGGGCCGTCGAGGATTTATTCTTCCAGTGGTTCGGGTGGGATAAATGCCTCGCAGCTGATCGCAAAAACGATCAGTGCCGCCAATAATGCTGTGTAGCCATGTGTTCTTTTCAATTTCTTTCCTCTTAAAAACAAAACAACAAACAAATGATTAGCTCAGGCTAATAATTAAGTTGCAATGACGCAGTGTGTCAAGAGGTGCAGGCTAATTATCTTCTCACATTTCTGGAATACTCGATCCGGGATTGCCGTTCTCAACCTCAGACTGATAAGGAACTCGCCAACACGCACGCGGCGAACCTTCGTCGTCTCGGTTTTTCTTACACAAGTGGTCGTCGTCTCATGCTTACGCTTAACAATCTCTCCAAGTCTCATGGTGCCCGGGTTCTCTTTCGGGACGCGTCATTGCAATTCAATTCAGGTAAGCGTTACGGCATTGTGGGCGCGAACGGCTCCGGAAAGTCGACGATGTTGCGGATCCTTTCGGGTGCCGAAGAAGCCAGTAGTGGCACGTTTTCGCTGCCTAAAAAGACGCGTGTTGGCGTTTTGGAACAAGATCACTTTCGTTACGAGCAGGATCGGATTCTTGATGTCGTGATGATGGGCAACAAGGTTTTGTGGGACGCGATGGTCGAAAAAGACGCGTTGTTGGCCAACGCGCATGAATCGTTCGATGCAGATCGCTATGCGGAGCTTGAGGATATCGTGCTTGCGTTCGACGGTTATTCGCTCGAATCGCTGGCGGGTGAGATTTTGGAAGGCCTGAATATCGCCACGGCCGTGCACGATCAGCCGTTGTCGACGCTTTCCGGTGGTTTCAAGTTGCGCGTTTTGTTGGCGCAGACCCTGGCGTCTAATCCAGATCTGTTGTTGCTCGATGAGCCGACCAACCATCTGGATATTTTGTCGATTCGCTGGCTGGAAAACTTCCTGAAGGATTTTAAGGGCTGTGCGATCGTGATTTCCCATGACCGTTTGTTTTTGGACGGCGTGTGTACGCACATCGTCGACGTCGATTACGAACAGGCGACGATGTACACCGGGAACTACGCGAAGTTTGAGGAAGCAAAGATCCTCGATCGTGAGCGGATGGAAGCCAATATTTCCAAGCAAGAACAACAGGTTGCAGATCTGCAGCAGTTTGTGGATCGGTTTAAGGCCAAGGCCAGCAAGGCGCGTCAGGCGCAGAGCAAGGTCAAGCAGATGGAAAAAATCGTTATTGATGAAGTGCCGCAAAGTTCGCGGCGCTATCCGAACTTTCGGTTTCGCTCACGTCGCCAGCCTGGAAAACAGATTCTGGAAGCCAAAAATATCGCCAAGTCGTTCGGTGAACGTCAGGTTTTGAATGCGGTCGATCTGATCGTGCAGCGCGGCGACAGGCTGGCGATTATTGGACCGAACGGAATCGGTAAATCCACGCTGCTCAAGATTTTGATGGGTGAGCTGGCAGCGGATTGTGGTGAGTATGAGTGGGGCTACGAATCACACATCGGTTATTTCAGCCAGGATCACCACGAGCTAGAAACGAGTAGTGACCAGTCGATTCTGGATTGGTTGTGGTCTAAATGCTCGGATCAAGGTCCTGGTTATGTGCGCGGAAAGCTTGCGGAAATGTTGTTCATTCGTGACGACGTCTTCAAAAAAGTCGGCAACCTTTCCGGTGGTGAGGCGGCCAGGTTGGTGTTTTCGCATCTGGGCGTGATGGAACCAAATATTCTCGTGCTCGATGAGCCGACGAACCATCTGGATATTGAGGGCATCGAAGGGTTGGCCGAAGGACTCAAGGAATACGATGGTAGCATCGTGTTTGTTTCCCATGATCGCTGGTTTGTATCGGAAATCGCGACGCGCATCGTGGAAATTACGCCGCAGGGTGTGGTCGACTTTCATGGCACGTACGAAGAATATCTGGCCAAAGAAGGCGCAGATCATCTCGATACGAAGGCTGTTTTGGAGAAGGCGCGGGCGGTTCGGCAGGCTTAATGTCGTGAAATCAAGGGGGGCGTAAACGCGAGTGGTTTTCCGC
>JBEBSM010000260.1:0-5921 GCA_040394315.1 Lujinxingia vulgaris | reverse complement strand
GTGGCGCAGGGGACTTTTTATCTTTATTTTGAGGGTAAACAGACTTTGTTTGCTGAAATCGTCAGCGATTTTTTAGCGCTGGTGGTGACGACGGTATCGAGCTGGGAGCCAGCGAGTATCGATTCTCGGCCTGTTTTGCAGGAAGAGTTGATGCGGGTTGGGATGCTGCTGACCGAGGTGTTTCTTGAAAACCAGCGTCTGACAGCTATCTTTTTTAAGGAAGCATCGGCCGGCGCGCCCGAGTTTGTGGAGCAAACGCATGAGTTTCACAGCACATTGGCGGCGATGTTGGCGGATTTTAACGCGATTTTGCATAGACGTGGTTTGATTCCAGCGATGAATTTTCGGATTCTGGCGTTCATGACGATCGGAATGGTCGAGCGCGTTATCTTGGAACATATCGTGTATGAAAACCTTGGCAGCCCGTCGCCGCGCGAAGTCGTAGAGCATCTGGTGATGAATTTTATGGCGGGAACGTCCGAGGCAATCGCGCATACTTACGGTAGTGAATCATGACAGATAATGGATTGACCCGGACCGAAATTGAGACCGACATTCGGATCGTCGTCTGCAATTGCTCGCCGGAGGAATCGCAGGGGCTGGCCAGGCAGCTTGTGGAGGAGCGGGTGGCGGCGTGTGTGAATATTATCCAGGGTGTGACGAGTATTTATGAGTGGCAGGGCAAGTTGTGCGAAACCAGTGAGCATACGCTTGTGATCAAGACGACGGCTGCGCGCTACTGGGCGTTGCAGCGTCGGCTTGAGGAGATTCACAGCTATGATGTGCCTGAAATACTTGAGATTTCGTGTAGTGACGCTCTTCTAACTTATGCGCAGTGGGTCCATGAGCAGGTATCCGAACGAGGCTGAAAAGTCGGTGGGTGGGCAGAAAACGTCGGGTCGGCGTCGTCGGTTTACGGTCGCGTTGACGGCAGAGGACTGGCCTGCAAGCGCGGTTGGCGGCAAGGCGCAGGGTTTGCGGCGTTTAGCGCAGGCGGGTTTTTTGATTCCGCCGGCGTTTTGCGTGACGACCGATGCGTTTGAGGATTTTACGCGGCCGTTGATTTCGGAGGTGGAAGATCTGGCGAGCCTGCGGGCGGCGATTGTTGGGCTGACGTTTTCCGAGTCTTTTGTTGAAGAAATCACGCGTCAATTGGCCTATATCGGGGGGACTTCGTTTGCGGTGCGATCGTCGGCGATTGAGGAAGATCAGCATAAGCAGAGCTTTGCTGGGCAGCAGCTTTCGGTGCTCGATGTTGAGTCGGTGGACGGCGTTTTGCGTGCGATTTGTGAGGTTTGGGCGAGTCTGTTTGGAGACGAGGCGTTGTTGTATCGGGCTAAAATGGGGCTGGATGTGGTGCCGCGGGCGATGGGCGTGGTGGTTCAGCAGATGATTCATCCGGTGATGGGCGGGGTGATGTTTACGGTCGATCCGCTCAACGCTGCGAACGAAGAAGTGGTGATTAGTTCGGCGGTTGGGACGGTGGAAAGTGTGGTGGGTGGGCGCGCTTCAAACACGTATTACCTTGATAAATCATCGGCTTATGTGCGTCATCATATCGCTGCCGCTCAGGCGGAAGGTGAGCTTGCGTATGCGTCGGAGGATGTTCCGAACGGTGGGCATCTCACGCAGATTCAGTTGTCGGCGCTGGTGGATGCGGGGCGTCAGATCGAGGCGGTGTTTGGTTGTCCGCAGGATATTGAGTGGGCGTGGGGCGACCGGAGCGCGAGCCGTCACGAGCGGGCAAAACTGTATTTCTTGCAGGCTCGCCCGATTACGGTAGATGGTGCGCAGGTTGAAGCGACGTCGGTTTGGACCAATGCAAACGTCGGTGAAGCGTTGCCGGGTGTGGCTACGCCGTTGACGTGGAGTATTATTCGGAATTTTAGTCGCAAGGGTTTTGAGCAGGCGTTTGGCACGTTGGGACTGACGGTTCCGGCGGATTATGAGCTGGTCGGTGAGTTTCGTGGGCGGGTTTATCTGAACCTGACGCAGTTTATGAGTGTGGCGAGCGGGATTCCGCTGTTGAGTCCGGAAACGTTGTTTTCGATGGCGGGCGGCGGTGGCGTTGAGCTTGTGCAGGACCGTTACGAACGACGTTCGGCGCGCAGATTCTGGCTGAAATTACCGACGACGGTTGGGAAAGTGGTCGCGGCGCAGCTTGCGATGCCATTCGTTGCGCCGGTGTGGGGAAAGTATTTCACGGAGAAATGCGACGAGTTTTTTGACCGCGATCTGCGTGAGGTTTCGCACGAACGTTTGCGTGAAGATCTGGATCAAATCGATAGCTTATTTGATCGCACCGGGCTTGTGATGTTGTCGACCAGCTCAAACTTTTTGATGAGTTATGTGGTCACGAGCGAGCTTTTGCGCTGGTGGGGCGGGCCGGAGGGCGCGGGGCGTGAGCGCGAGCTTTTTGGCGGTATGCAGGTGAAAAGTGCGGAGCCGGGGCTTGCGTTGCTCGATCTTGGGCGGCTTTTGCGGCGTTCGTACAGGTTGCGGCGGGTGGTTGCGGACACGCCGGCGTCCACCGTGCATGGTGTGCTGGTTGCGAACAGTATGCATGAGGATGTGGCGGGGTTTTTGGCGGCGCTGGATGAGTTTCGGCGTGAATATGGACATCGTGCGCCGCGTGAGGCGGAGTTGTCGACGCCGCGTTGGCGTGAAGATACGACGTTTTTGTTTGAAGTAATGAAGAGTTTTGTGGCTGCGCCGCATCTGGCGAGTCCGTTGCAGCTTGAGCGGGAGCGGATGCGTGCGCGCGAGGTTTCCGAGAAGATTGTTGCCGGCGTTTTCTTGCCGGGGCTCAAGCAGGTTTTTGATCTCGTGCTCAAAATCACGCGGAGCAATGCGCAGCGGCGTGAATACATGCGGGATCGGGTGGTCGATGCGCTGGATATGTATCGTCGGTATTTTCAGGCGTGCGGCCATCATCTGGTGCGCGATGGGTATCTGCGCCAGGCCGAGGACGTGTTTTATCTGACCTACGATGAAATCCGTGGCTGGCTGAATTCACCGTCGGCTGGGACGCATTTTGCACTGCGTGCGCTGGTTCGAAAAACGGTTCAGGAACAGTTTCGCGGGCAGCCAGATCCGCCGGATACGTTTTTGTTGCGTGGCAATGAAATGATCGCGGAAGAAGAAATCGGTGTGCGCGTGCAAACCGGTAGCGAAGAAAGCGAAGGCGTGTTTTTGGAGCTGTACGGCTTGCCGGGAAGCTCGGGGCGCGTGACCGGGCGCGCGCGCGTGATTCACGATCCGCGCAGCGAAGACGCGATGATTTTGCCGGGCGAAATTCTTGTCGCACCGTACACCGACGTGGGGTGGACGCCGCTGTTTTTGACGGCGCGCGCGGTCGTGACAAGCCTGGGCGGGCCGCTCAGCCATTCGTGTATTGTGGCGCGGGAGTACGGGATCCCGACGGTCGTGAACGCGAAGCGCGCAACGGAGATCATTCAAACCGGCGATATTGTGACGGTCGATGGGGACCGGGGCATCGTGTTTATCCACCAATAAGTAAATTGGTGATTGGCGGAAGGTAAAAAAAACACCTCCAACCCATCGGGTTGGAGGTGTTTTTGTTGTAGCGCGGTTTCTAGCGGTTAGTTGGCGATGCAGACGCCGTTGGTCGCGCCCGAAGCCTTGGCGCAAATC
Organism: Lujinxingia vulgaris; assembly: GCA_040394315.1. Lineage (GTDB taxonomy): Bacteria > Myxococcota_A > Bradymonadia > Bradymonadales > Bradymonadaceae > JACCWM01. The sequence goes on along the minus strand of JBEBSM010000260.1, from coordinate 2,267 downwards.
TGTCCGCAGCAATCCGAATCGTACACGCACGACTCGCCGGTTACGAGGCAGCGGTTTACGCCGCAGGTGCCTTGGTCACAGAGGAGTGGAGCGCAGCAATCGCTGGAGCTGCCGCAGGCGCCTTCAAAGCGGACGCACTGGTTGCCGGGGTCTGGGGTGGTGCCGGTGTCGCCGGGTGTGGAGGCATCCGATCCGGGGGTGGAAGCATCCGATCCGGGACCTGCATCCGGCGTGGTTCCAGCGTCGGCATCCGGGTTTGGATCTGGATCTGGGTCTGGGTTTGTGCCGGGGCAGCTATCGCCGACGCGTTGGATCTGGCGGTCGTAATGAATCGCCAGCGGCGCGTTGACGATGAGTTCATTGGCAAAAATTCCGCCGTAGACGTCGACGTCCTGGGTGATGTGCATGACTCCAGGGTAGGCGTAGACAAAACCGCCGATGTTGACGTCCTTGGTGACTTTCAGGCCTTCTGCGCCGCCGAGATAAAGGCGGGTTGCGGCTGGGAAGTGTTGTGAACCAAAGACGAGGCCGCCGGTGTGGACTTCGCCGTCGATGAAGACGTCGATTTCGGCGCCGGGCATGGCTTTGATGGTCAGGTGCTGCGAGGTTACACTGCCTTTAATATACAGAGCGGTGCGTCCGTGGGCCATGATTGTGATGTCGGCGCCGACATTGATTCCATTCAGGAAATAGTTTCCGCAGGGGAGATCGAGTCGGCGAGGGGCATTGACTGCGCTCAGTGCATTTGCGTCCAGATCGATCAGGGCGTTGTCGTTTTTGGTGCGGGCGCCTTCGACCATCGCGGCGATGGGGATGATCTGCTCAGCATCGCATGCGCAGGGCATGGGGACGTTGACGGGTGCGCGTTGCAGATCCTGGTAGGTTGCGATGCCGCCCATGGTGGCACCGGCTGGTACGGTCAGTGTGCGGCCGACAGCGAAGGTTGATCCGCCGGCGTTATAAGATCCGACGGCTGCGTCGCCGCTGACTTGCAGGCCGCCGGTGATCGAGGCCCTGCCGCCAACGCGCAGGTCAATGTGAACGATGCCCTGCGCGTTCAGAGCGCCTGTGCTGGTGTCGCCAACCCACAGCGAACCGCCGATATCCATGTTCTGTGTGCTTTTCAGGGTGCCGTTGATTCCAACGCCGCCGCCAAGAATGCCGGGGACGTAGGGCCCGAGCGTGCTGTCGAACGCGTCTGTTTTCAGTCCGCCGGTCAGGCTTGTGTCACTGCATCCGCACATCGCCCAGCGAAACGCTGCCTCGGCAACGTTGCCGGAGCAACGGTCTTGTTCGCCGTCCCAATCAAATTGAACAGGTGGTCCGCCGCCTTCACATGCGCGTGCCTGCGACAAATCGATGGCCGGAACGCAGACGCCGGCGTTGCAGCCCTTGCCGTCGTCGCAGACCGTTCCGCACGTACCGCAATGGTTGCTGTCGGATTTGGTGTCGACACAACTGCGGTCGCAGATCTGTTCGTTTTTGCCACACGTTGCTGAACAGGCGCCGCCAGCGCAGGCTTCGTCCGCGGCGCACTCGGTACCGCATGCGCCGCAATTGTCGGGATCGACTTTGATGTTCACGCACTGCTCATCGCAGATGCGCTGATAATGATTGATGCAACCTTCCTCGATGGGCGGGACATTGGTGTCCCCCTGGTTGGTCGCGTCGGTTGGCGATACTGCATCGAGTTTGTCGGTTGCGTCGGTGGGATCTATTGCGCCGGAGTCGGTCGTGCCTGAGTCTGTCTTTTGTGCGTTATTGCTGTTGTTGGACGCGTTGTTGCTGTTGGTATCGTCGCTGCAGGCACCACTTAGAACAGCTAAACAAAATAGCGTGCCCCATCCAAAACGGGAGAAACTTTTTCTCATGACCGGCTCCTTTGCGTGTTTTGCGCGGCTCGCAAATCTATTGTTCAAGGGTCGCTAATTTTAATGTTGCCGCGCTTCGTTAACACGTAGTTTCGTTGAAGCCTGGATGTTTGTCCATGATCGTCGTCAATGTTTTGGCGGCGGTGTTGTGGGTAGAGATGTTGGGTGGTTTGCGGTGTGGTGTGGAGAGATGTTGGGTGGTTTGCGGTGTGGTGTGGAGAGATGTTGGGTGGTTTGCGGCGTCCTATTCCCGGGAATTGGGTGGTTTGCACCGTCACACCCCCGGTTTCACCGGGGGCTAGCACAACCGACGCGCTACGCACGGGTTTCACCCGGCTCCGCGGTGCGTGCGTTTGTGGGGTGGGTGGTTTGCGGTGCGTGCGTTTGTGGGGTGGG
>JBEBSM010000259.1:0-5956 GCA_040394315.1 Lujinxingia vulgaris | reverse complement strand
ATGGTCCGCTGACCACCATCACGCTCAGTCGCCCGACGGATGAAACCATCACGAGTTGTGCGGCCGCATCCGGCGTCGCTGTGCTGCCGGTTCTTACGTACGCCATTGGCTCGCGGTACCCCGGCGCTGTCACCGCGAACAATGTTGGCACGGCGAGTTTGTGTTTTACACCCAGCGGCCGACTCGTACAAACGGGTTCAAATCGTCCCTTCATCGCTACTGCGCCAACAAATTGCGAGGGGCGCAACCTGTTGATCTGGTTGCATAAACCAAACTCGACGGCCACCGGTGATGATACGGCGTGTTTTCCGAACGATGCAGCAAGCACCGGTGCACAAAAAGAAGCGCGCGAGCTCATTAACTTTTTCATGATCCATGTGCCCTACGCCGGTAATGCCGAGGTGCTACAGTGAACCGTTATCAACGCTTAAAGCGTCGTCCGAAAGGATTTACACTCGTCGAACTGATGATTGCGATGGTCGTACTCCTGATTGGAATCATGGCGACGATGGCCATGCAAAATAGTGCTCTGGCCGGCTACACTGCCACCCGCGATGGCACAGCAGCCGCAGATCTGGGCCGCACCATCGAACAAGTCGTCAAAGCCGAAGCAAGTCGGTGGACGGGCACCAATTTAAACATTCAAACCGTCGCATTTACCGGTTTCGATTCCGATCTACATGGCGCAGGTGGGCTTTTAGCAGGATCTTCGCTCGTCGGCACGATTCAGACTACACCGTGGACCTGGCACAAACTGACGGACACAGCGACCGATTATTACCGTTCGGTCAACGGCTCACGACGGTTTTGGTCCTACGTCCAGGGCGGTCCCCGTACCCCAAGTACTGCAATGGGCAGCCCCGATATTTCGATGCTGATCGTTCATATTGCCGTCGTATACCCGGCCGCTCGCGGTATTTTTCCCGGGAACAGATGTCCAGACTTAGATTCCACATTGTTGAACGCAAACGATACCGATGATCTTGAACTCAGGGGATTACGCGCGTCATTTTTCGCGACACAAGTTTATCCAAGAGGGAATTAATCCATGCCAAGCAAACACTTAACACGCAGCCGGCACGTTGATTCTCCCGGACCGCGAAATATTTTGACCACACGACGAAAAAACCGTGGTTTTACGCTGGTAGAACTCATGGTTGCCATGGCCCTTCTGGGCGTGCTGACATCCATTATCTACGGCCTGTTCCACACCACTTCGCAGACCCTGCTGGAAGTTGAAAGCCTGGCCGAAACGACCGACACCGCCCGGTTCGCACTCGAACACGTTCGCAACGATCTGCAGGCAGCCGGTTCTCAGGCCACGCCACGCGGTCAAAACGATCCATGGGTCGTGCAAGACGGATTGCTTGTAAGCGGACTGGTGCCCTACAAAAACTGGCAGGGAAGCTCGTCGACACCGGGCAATGACGCCACGGCAACGCCGATTGGCAAGGCGAACTCAAAATCACAATTCGATGGAATCGTTGTGGTCGGAGCATTCGACATCCCACAACCCGTAATGATCCGCGATATTCAGACCTCCGGTTCATTTTCCGCGAATGTTGCAAAACATGTCCGTGGAATTTCACGCCTGGTCAACAGCAATCCCTTCGATGTCTCTTACACATCACCAACGGCTGCCGAACTAACAACGTTGCTCGCCCAGGCGAAGCCTGAATTAGGGATGACCAACCGCATTTTGCGCATCACCGACCGCCAGGGCTTCTTCCAATTCACGGAGATTAATAGCGCTGCTATCCAAAACCAGACACTCCATCTGGGGCTTGACCGACTGAAAGTTGCCAGCGGTGATGTTCTGGTCGGAATCGATGAGCTCAACGAAAACGACGTGGAATACGAAGCCGCATTTCTCGACGCTTTTTGGTATCATGTTGTCCAAGATCCCTTTGATGCCACCAATTTCCAACTCGTGCGCGATAGGCTTAACGCAAATAAGATTGAGTTTGATACTGCATCGACTTTCGAGCCCACCAATGCATTTGCTAGCCCGAATACGCCCATTGAACGCGTCGTAATTGCAAACCGCGTCGTGGATTTTCGTCTCTGGTTTGACTGTGCCGACGCTACCACCGGTCTCGTAACCGATATAAAATGGCACAACGGCTGGGATTCTCCCGTAACGACTGGCACGAACAATATTAACAGCTGCCTGGAAAATCAGATTCAGCTCGCGCGCGTCGCACATATTCGACTGTCGGTTCGTACGGCCAGCGAAAGCGCCAACCGCCGACACCTTTCGGTTGTAGCCGGTTGGCCAGGCTTTGAAGAAGCCAACGCTCGTATGCTAACCTATGATATCGAACCCAGCATGCCCGGCGCTGCCAGCGTTATCACCGTACAATCCACGGTCGAACTCTCGAACTTCGCGATGCGCAACCTGCAATAATGCCTAACGACTGATTACATCAGGACAATACGATGAAATCGTTTCGATACAAAAATATGTTTTCCACCCAGGCACAGGTAGCCAAAACCATGAACCGGCCAACCAACAACCTGCCAGCCAACAACCGGCCAGCCCTTGCACGCCCCCGTGGCGCTGCACTGGTTACCGCCATGTTGATCACACTCGTGTTGTCCGGTCTGGGACTCATTGCGCTACATTCCGTCAATGATACCACCTGGAAAACAGCCAATTATCGCTCGCGGCAACAAGCCAGCCAAGTATCTGACTCCATTGCAAACCTGGCCGTTTATCGACTCGGCGATGCCGGAAACACGTATGTCCAGTACATGCATAAGGCGTTTGACAAAGAAACAGGTGTCGCACCCGGCTATAGCGGTTCCGTGATCACGTCCGCTACAAAATCCGATATGATGCGCCGCGGGCCCTATGTCATCTTCGCCCGGACGCCTGCGGAGAATTCCTCCGAGCACAGTATTAATTACCTGTTTACCGGCCAGGACGAAAACGACGCCACGGTCACCGGCGGGATCTTCGACGATGCAGCCAAACCAAGCGATCGCGCTGCGTCATTCGGTGACAACACATCGGGCAGTCCACTGAAAGTTGATTATCGATTTATCATCCGTGACGAACTCGATGGTCCGCCGGCTACAGGTTTTGATCGCACCCATTGCTTTAAAAAGGTGACGGTCGCTTCGCACAGCCACATCGCGCCATCATTCACAACCCCGGACGATGAACGCGCGTGGAGTGCAAAAGTCACCAATGCTGCCGCGCGTAATATGGTCGAAATCATGGTCGGTCCCATTCCATGTGGCGAAAAATGACAAATTCCTCGATGAAACTGGGCCTGGCCCACCAAAATTTGACTGTTTTTTATGTTTCAAATTATTCAAATTATTCAAAAAGCCAAACACTGCTTTGTGAGGTCTACAATGAGCCGGCATAATTTTTTCAATAGCTCCCGTTTGTTCACTACTGGAACCACCGCCGGCCTTTTGTTCATGACAAGCCTCTTTGCGCTCCCAGCAGCCGCGCAGTCCTCGGGCGATCCGGTCGAGTTCGGTGCTCAGCTCCCCTACGTCATGATCTTGATGGACACCTCCGCCAGTATGGAGTGGACCGATAAAGGTGATGCGCGCTACCCCGAGCGAATCCCAAATTCTACCGATCCCAACGTCATCAACGAATGGAAACAGGGCACATCGCTTGGAATTACTGCATCGCAGAAAAACCCGACCGTCGACACCATCGGCCCCTGTTACGTCTGGCGCCCCAAATGCAACAGGTACGAGCGACCCGCCTGGTGTGCCGACAAAAAAACCTGCGACTGGCTTGATAACAGCGCCTATGACTCCGAAGGCATGCTCGGCAAGATCAGCAACATGCGCGCCAGCAGCATCATGCGCCTTGCCGAAAACAATATGCCGCGCCACGTGATGCTCAAAGAAATTTTGGCCGGCGATATGATCTTGAAAAGCGACGCCGCTTCCGGAGATTCAGAACACCGACCAGGTTGCTGGTTCGTTCCACGGTTCTCATCAGCGCTTTTGGACAATACAGTTTGCAAGGGCGAATCCAAGTTTTCAGACCTCATCGATGCCGATGATCCACGCCCCCACATCCAGGAAGTCTACGACTACCGCGATAGCAACGGACTGCTCGAACGTATGTCCAACACCGTCATCATGGGCGTTACCATGTTCGACGGCTACAAACACGATGGCAAGGGTTGGGGAATGGACGACATCGTCGCCGGTACCTCTCCAATTCTCTCCGACGCATCCTTAATGCCAAACTACGACCCGGCCAAGCTCACCGAAGATAGCTATTCCAGAGATCCCGGCGACATCACCAAAAACTATAACCTGGGAATCTATCGCGTTATCGGCCCGACTTCGCTGAACATCGGTCTGGATAAAACCAGAACGATCGCAAAATACGCACAGAGCGCCATCGCTGATGCAGGCTACGTCAGCATGAAAAACGATAAAAAATATCGGATGGATCTCGACAAGAAAAGCGAAAAATTCATGGCGCCCTACCCACTTGCGAAACAGCCAATTTCCGGCGGCACACCGCTGGCCGCTGCGATGCATGATATTTACCAGTACTTTCTAAACGGACAGTACTCCATGAAAGAGAAGTGGGAACACAACACGTTCCCACAACACGACAACACACCGATCAATCCCTTCGATCTTACCAATGACCGCCATCGCACCTGTCGACCCAAACACGTCATTATTTTGACCGACGGTTACCCCGAACCCGAAGCTCCCGGCGGCGCCGGTGATGGCATCGGCTCCGAAAACATGGACGGTGCATTCAATAACGATATCAATCGCTACCCCTACACACTGACCGAAGACCTGATCGGTAGCTTCGTAAACGATCCAAACCTCGGCGTCGATCCAAACGGCCGCTACAAGCAACACATGCCTCGTGTTCACGTCGTCGGTGTAAACGTCGCCGAAGGTGTCGCCTCCAGTCAGGGCACGCCCGGTGCCGCAGAAAACTCCGACGAAGTTCTTACCAAACTCGCTGTGATGGCCCAGCGCGGTAATACCTGTGCTCAGTACTACATGCCGATCGAAAAACTCCCGGTAGGCGTGAAAACCGGTGTGCCCAAACTCGACGACAATGGCCTGCCCATGGGTGACATGGGAACCTGTAACCCCGCCACCGATGTCTGCCTGAAAAAGCAATCGAACCTGCTCGCGTCAGGTGGCTTCCCTGGATATACCTACTATCCGAACGGCGCCGGCGGAGAAGCGTTCAATTGCGAACATCCCGCAATGATCTTTAACCAAAACGACAAACAGACCATCCGCGAAGCCTTTCAGTCGGTCTTTAACGAAATCATCAATTCCTCCGGACTTGCCGCGCGCACACGTCCATCGATGACCAGCTATCTCGATTTGCAGCAAAACATCAGCGGTCAGTACCGCATGTATGCCGGCGTAAAAATGGAAGGTGGCAGTCCGTTCTGGAAAGGTATTCTCAATCAAGAATCCCACCAATGCTTGCCGGACGGAGCGCTTTCCGCACCACCCATCACCGGTAGCCCCATGCAAGCTTTCAGAAGCCTGCATAACGAAATCAGCCAGCAACGCCTGAGCCTCAGCGCTGCCAGCAACGTCGGCGCAACGCTCAACATGAATCCAGTAGAAGAAGATCGACGTCGCGTCTTCACCATGGTCCCCAGCCCAAGCTGGTATGATTATACGAATGACATGGCTGCTCCGAACAATCTCGTCCAAACCCCTCGCCTCGTACAACTCGACGGACTCGATGAGTTCGGTATCTCGTATGTTTCTGAAGCGACCGGAAATGCCAACAAAGCCCCCAGAGGAACGCGAATTCCCTTTGAGTACAACACGCTCAAATCCGCGTATGTCGGCACTGACAGACCGTTTTCAAGCACCGAAAACCCGCTGTTCTATTCATACCTGGACATTCCCGATGCGTCCGACCCGGTCCAAGCCGAAACCAATATGCGTGCACTGATCGACGAGGTTCGTGGAC
>JBEBSM010000258.1:0-5994 GCA_040394315.1 Lujinxingia vulgaris | reverse complement strand
GCGCTGACAGGCCTCGGCGTGCCGGTCGCCGCCGAGCACGTGATCACGCCAAAGAAACGCCACTTCCAGGGTGTCGCCACCGGTATCTGAGAAGTAGTTTTCCGTGTAGACCTCGGTATCACTCGGTCCTTGATACGCATCTTCATCCGTCGAAATCCACTCACCGTGCGGATCGTAATATCCGTAAAGAACCTGGCGTTGTCCGTTTTCGTCGGAGAAAATATAACCTTCGCAATACTGACCAGCTTCGTCGTAGTACGCCGGATGATAGTTACCCGCATCGTCGTATTCACCGACCATCGTATAACATTCCACCAGCGAACCATCCGGCAAACGGACATGGTTTCCGGGTGTAGCCGGCGCTGCCTGAGCCGCCTGTTGTTCTGCACTTTCTGCTGCAGCGATTCGTTCCGACAGGCTTGATGTAATGACGGTTGCTTCGCCAAAATCGTCGCCGTAATCATACACGTCTGCGGGCGCAACCGGGGCAACCGGGCGAGCGGCAACATAGCGAACACGCAAAACGGTTGCGCCAAACTGCAGCTCATCGCCGTCGTTTAGCTCCGCTTTGGTAATCTTTGTGCCGTTCACCAATGTTCCCGACGCACTGCCCAGGTCCATGACGGTATACGTGCCCTCGCTGTTACGTTCGATAACGGCGTGGATGCGCGCAACATTGGGATCGTCCAGACGGAGGTGCGAACTGGATAGCTTACCAACTTTTATCGCGTCCAGGTCGAATTCTTGCGTGCCTTGGATTTGTCCATCAAGGACGATTTCAAATTGCACTGTCACGTTGCTTTGACTCATCACCATGTACCTTTTCAGCCAGTGTTTTCAACAGATAACAAGATCTCGACGCCGCGCACTGAGATCCTTGAGCCGAAGCAACCCGACGCACACTCTCTCAAAAACCTTAGAGTGACTCTACGCTTTTCAGCATCTCAGGAATAAAGTCTGAACGAATATTGATCAAACTACTCGTTTTTCCACGTTGGTCACCCGTAATATTTGTGCCGTCAGGTTTAACCAGATTTCCTTCAACGTCATCGCCGTCAAAGTCATATACGGTCTCTTCCTTATAGACGACATTTCCGTCACCTTGATCTCCGCGTGCTGCACCGGCAGTTGGAAGTGCCTGCGCAAATACAGTCGTTGAGGAAAGGACAAATGCACCCATCAGGAGCAATTGAATAAGCTTTCGGTTCATGGAGGTTTCTCGTCGGTTAGAAGTGAACGTCTCTACATGTTAGGACAACACCGGCTCGGTAAGGTTCCCAACTTCTTTTTTATATTTTCAAATTGATTCATCATACCGCAACAAATCAATTTAAATTACGGGTGAAGGTGTAACTATCAAACCCATCCTACACCCGTAATCGTTGCCCAAAATTAACACAGAAACTGCGCTCTGCAAAGTAAACCAATGTGCCGGTATTACTTTCCAGCTTCTGCCGCGCCTTCCGCAGCACCTTCACCCGATGCTTGCTGACTCTTCTCCCACTCGGCCTGCTCTTTTAGCTGCTCAGCGATATCCACTTTCTGCTGTTCCATCATCGGAATCTGCTCATTGGTCATCGAGATAATCTGGCTAACCTGACCAATTCGGTCATTGGTTTCCTGGCGAGCCTCGCTATTGCTGCTTTTGTCGAGAAATAGATACTGGCGATAGTGCTCCAGTGCCTTGTCGTAATGCGCAATCGACGCTTTCATGTTCGCAATATTCCAGTCCATCTGCTCAATCGGATCTTCTGGCGGCGTGCTATCCCCTCCCATCTGCGTATTTTGTGCGAGATGTTCGTGCTCCAAAACGCCAAGGTTGAATTGAACCATCGCGTTGTCTGGATCAAGCGTTAAGACCTTGTCGTAATATTCGCGTGCGCCTTCAAGATCGCCAAGTCCACGCTTACACACGGCGATGGAAATCAACGCTTCGACATCGCCCGGGCGATTTTGCAATGCTTGTTCAAACAATCCTAAAGCCCGATCGTAATCACGAACATTCAAAATAATAGCGCCCATGTTCAACAACGCCGGAACATGATTGGGATTGAGTTGCAACGTCTTTTGGAAGTTCGCAATCGCCGCTGTAACGTCGTTTTGAGCAAGCTCGACAAGTCCCAGAATGTTGTACAATTCCGGATTATTGGGCTCGATCTGTACCGCATTCAACATAACGAGCTTTGCCACACCGTAGTTGCCACGGTTGTAGTAAATCAACGCCAGGTTTGCATACGGACTGGTGTTTTGTGAATCACCGGCCAGCGAGCGGCGTGCGTGATTTACGGCTTCGGCATACTCGCCGCGCTGACGCAACATCGCACTGATGTTGTTTTGTGCTTCCGGATTATACGGCTGAACTTCCAGGGCCTTTTGGAACAAGCGCCAGGCTTCATCCTCATCCTTCTCATTGAGTGCCATGACGCCAAGCGCTACATACGCAGCTCCAAGCTCCGGCGCGTATTCATAGGCTTTTTTGTATGCCTTACGCGCTTCGTCCAGATCGCCGTTCGCTTCATGAATCAACCCGAGATTAAACCAGGCTTTTCCAAAACGACCGTCTTCCTTAATGGCGCGCTCAAGATGAACTTTGGCCAGCGCCAGATCCGGGCCGCCCTCCTTATCATAAGCTGCAACCGCCGATTCAAACTCACGAATCGCGTCTTCATTGGACGTTCCACCGTCCACGACCTGCTCAGCTACTGACGCATCTTGCTTTCCAGACTTGCTCGATGAGCAACCTGAAACCACCAGCGTTGCGCCTAGCAAACCGATCAAAATAGCCACCGTCGGTACACGAAGTACACGCACGGCTTTTGGGCGATTATTTCTTAAAGTTTCGTATGACATGCGAAGTCGTCCTCGCGAAAAAGATGGTTCGTGCATTGAACAGACCGACTCTATGTCACACATAGAGCCGGAGCTACCTGCGATCATTCCCGATTCAATTACGAATCCGAGCCTACATCAGTTGCCGTCGTTGAAGCGTCCTCAGCACTGCCGAAATCGCTCAACAGATCTTCGTCTTTCACGGTTCTAATGAACGAGGCCGGCATAAATCCTGGATTATAATGCGTCGGCTCTGCTCGCATCTCAGACGGTTTGCGGAAATCACGTGGACGCAACGCGGCCAGACGAACCTCTGCATCACGACTGTACTTGTTGAACCAACTCGACTGACGCGAAGCCTGCAATGCCTGGATATAAGCATTGACCGCGCGCTCCTCGATCATTGTCGCCTGATCTTCAAGAATTCCGCGATAGATCTCTTGCTGATCGTAGCTCAAACGAGACGGTGGCGGACTTTTACGAATTACATCCGCAAAATCCTGGAACTGCGTACCGATTCGATACAATGCTGCAATTGCCCAGTCTGGTCGGCTAAACAATATAACTTCTTCGTAAATCTTTTGTGCTTCTTCAGCGATCTTCATCTTGTCACGAAGACGCGTCTGCAGAACCTTCTCGTTCGGAGAATCGACCTTAATTGCAGCCATCTTCTCAAAAACGCTCTCGCCAATCATAAACTTGGCCTGAGCCGCCGCATCACGCCCGGCAACCAGTTCTTGCTGTTCTGCTTTTGGAAGACTGTTGAAAACCTTCAACGTCCGCTCAAAATCCTGCAGAGCCTGCGCCTTATTGCTACGCGTGCCCGATTCCCAGCGCGACAGTCCGATTGCTACGTGTGCCTGCAAAAGCTGGTCTTTTGAACCCGTACGCGAATACTTACGAATAAACTCTTCGTACTGCGCAAGCGCGTCACGCTTTTTGTTTTGCATCTCGTAGACTTTCGCAATCTGAAAGAATACGCCCGCTGCCTTCTCCGGATCTTTTTTGCCGAACAACTTCAAGTATTGCTCGTAGTTAGCGATCGCCATGTCGTACTGTCCCAATCCCTGACGGAATGTGGACGCATTGGCGAGCGCCATTTCCGCATCGGTATGATCCGGGAAGTTGCGTACAAACAACTCATAAAAGCGCGATGCTTCACTATAAACAGCCAGCGCATGGTAGTTGCCGCCAATATTATAAAGCGTCTGTGGCGCAAGTGGTGATTCTGGACGTTCGCGAAGCAAGAACACACGTACTTGAATTGCACGACCGATTTCCTTCATACGCTCAAAGTCCAACGCAGCGTTGTACAACGCCTTGTCGACTCGGTCGCTTTCCGGGAAATCACGTGCAAACTGAATGAAGCACTGTGACGCCTCGTTCCAGTTCTCTTTCTCGTCGAAAACAACACACATCTTGAATCGAATCGCCGTCTGCAAAGCTACCGTCGATTCCTGGAACTCTTCGTCCTTGATCGGCGCTTTCTCGATGTATTCAAGAACCGCAGCGTACAATCCGTCAAAATCTTGCAAAAGGTTCAACGAATCCAAATGCAAATTCGCTGCGATCACACCCAGTCGATGAGACGAGTGATTGAAGGCAATATCGCGAAACAAGACCGATGCTTCTTTCAAGTGATCGTAGTCGTAATAAGTACGCGCCATCGTGTACTTAACGTCGACAATTCGCTCACCTTCCGGAGCATGCTTGATGTAATTGTCACCGGCACGAAGCAATCCCTTGTGCTGCTCAGGAATCTCTTTGGGCGTCGGTACTTTTGCAGCTTCTTCGCCTTCTTTCTCATCGAATTCAGTCTTCAGCGTGGCCTGTTCTTCCGACGTATCAATCAGCTTGAAGTACGCGAGAACGGTCGCAAGTACGGCGTCCTCGGTAAACTCACCTTTTGGATCGATCGCCAGAACTTTTTCGTAGGCTGCAGCCGCTTCGTCCCATTTTTCGAGCTGATACAACAACTCGCCGTAGAAAAACGTCGTCGCGTAGAGATGATCGTTTTCCGGGAACGTTTCCAGATAAAACTTGTAGAGGAAATACGCCATCGCGTACAAGTCGCCGCTCTTCGTACGCTGCGCTTCACGATGATAAGTTGTCGACCAGGTGCGAACCAGTTCTTCAACCCGATTTTTCGTCTGAGGATACTTAGCCTTGTCCGTATCTTGGAATTTACCCTGATCCGCAATCTGGACCAGCTTCATCAAGCGAACAAGTTCCTCGATACTTTCTTTACTGTACGCATTCATCGTCGTCTGGTTACGCACGATCTCGTATTGATAGTCGATCGTCTTAATGCTTTCGGGCGCAAGACTAATCAACTCACGATACATACGCGTCGAGTCAATCAAGCGATCACCACCCATATCGGAGTAGTGAACGGCCAGACGCTCGGACATGTCGAACCATTCCTGATCTTTCTCGGCAATCTTTTTGAAGAAGCCAATCGCCTTGTCGGCCGAACCAATATGCGCATACGTACGCACGATGTCGTTACGTGTTTGGCGCACCAGGCTGTTGCTGTTCGCATCGTTCGGGCGTTTCCTGGCTGTTTCCACAACCTTAATAAACTGCTCAAGCGCGCGATCTTTTTGCCCCATATTGTAGTACGTCCAGCCCAGCTTATAGATCGAGTAGCTGTACACCGAGGATTTCGGATACTCAGCCACTTTTTGATAAGCCGTCAACGCACTACGCATGTCGCTCTGGTCGAAATAATGCTCGCCAAAATACAACAATACGTTCGGGATGAACTCGGTCTGTGGATAATCCGCGATCAAACGACGAAAAATATCCAGCGCCTGCTCTTGTTTGCCGATTTCCATCAGGTTGGAACCCAGATAAAAATAGACCTTATCAAGATCTTTAAAATCTGAGTAATCCTTGATGATATCGACATACAACTGCACCGTCTCCTCGCGAAGACGTTTGGCCTCATCAAGCATGTCTTTTACGGCAGCTTCGCACGCGCGAACCTTGCCTTCTTCGCCAGCTTGCTTGTGCGCGTAACACTCATCGCTCTTTTCTACTGAAGTACGTCCGTAATACTTGGACCGCTCCCAGTAGATTTCCGACAGGTTAAAAAGCAGCTCCGCACGACGTGGATCGTTTTTTGATGACGCACGGATCATTTCACGAAGCTGAATAATCGCT
>JBEBSM010000257.1:0-6009 GCA_040394315.1 Lujinxingia vulgaris | reverse complement strand
TCCATGTGCCGAAACGTGACATTCGCGTTCATGTGAGACTCCTGGTTCAGTTAATTGAGCAACAGCAATCAATCCGGGCAATTCTAGGGTTCGTACACTTACTTTTTATCTGCAGAGCTGACTAGTCATGGTTCGAAAGACTTGCAGATAGGTGTGGCAACTTCGATGAAAAGTAGAACAAAGGATTTCTTAAATTCATTCGAAGAAGTTTTCGTAGTCTGGCCACCGTTCGTGCCGGGTTAGAATTGGCCCTGAAATGAGGATAACGGCAAAAATCGACAAGAGCTAGTTGAAATCGCCTAGTCTGAATAGGTATTCAACAATTGTGTTCAAGTAGCGGTTTGGGGGGCGTAAAGTGGTAGAGAAATGAGTGCAGAGGTTCCTTTGCCGATTTCGCTGGTGAGACTGAGCGATCCGCCGAGTTCTTCGATGATGTTTTTGGAGATGGGCAGGCCAAGGCCGGTGCCTTCGCCGGCTGGTTTGGTGGTGAAAAAGGGTGTGAAGACGTGTTCAAGTATTTGAGGGGGGATTCCGCAGCCGGTGTCGGTGATTTCGATGCAGGCTTGTTCCAGGTCAATGAAGGTGCGGATGGTGATCTGGTTTTGGTCGACGTTGCCGGAGGGGATGGACTGTGCGGCGTTGATTAGCAGGTTAAGAACAACCTGGCTGAGTTGCGTGGCGTTGGTGTGAACGGCAGGGTTGACGGAGATTTTTGTAAGGATTCCGGCGCGATGGCGGATCTCGTGTCGTGCGATGTTGATGGCAGCGGTGATGGGGTCTTGAATGAGAACGGCTTCGAATTTTCGGTCGTTGGTTCGTGCGAAGCTGCTGAGATCGTTGGATATTTCGATGATGCGCTGGGTGCCGTTGAGGGCGGAAGCCATGGCGTCGCCGATTTCATTGAGTTCGAGTAACCAGTCGGCCTGTTCGGTGGCAGGCGGCGTGGTTTCTTGGATTTTCGTACGCAGATCCTCAACGGCGGTTTGTGTGTAGGTGATATTGGCGAGCAGATAGGAGAGCGGGTTGCGGATTTCGTGGCCGATTCCGGCAGCGAGTATGCCCATGGAGATCATGCGATCCATTTCTGCGGCGCGGGTCATTACTTTTTTGCGTTCGTTGATATCGCGTGTGATGCAAACGAAGGCGGTTTCGCCGTGAAAGGTCGCGCGAAATGTGTTGGTTTCGGCCCAGACTTCGTCGCCACCGATTTGGCGAAATGGCAGGCTTTCGGCGTAGCGTGTTTGCGCGTCTGAGTCTTCCCAGATGGCGAGTTCCTGTGGGAATTTGCAGATGTCTTCGATGGGCATTCCAATGAGTTGCTCGGAACTGCTTGCGTTTAAAAAACGTGTGATTGCGGGGTTTGCGAAGAGGATTTTTTCTGGCGAGAAGATCAGAATTCCGTCGGGCGAGTTGTTGATGAGGAGTCGAAAGTTTTTTTCGGAGCGTCGCAGGTTTTCAAAGTTTTTTAGTAGATTTTGGTGTTGGGCAGCGAGCTCTTCGAGGACGCTTTTACCGTAAAGTGTGTTGTGAAGGACACGCTTCGCGCGGGACATCAGCGTCATGGACGGTGAGAATTGGATTCGAAAGGTAGCTTTGTTGCCGTCGATATCGAGTGTTACGACGGAGGGTTCAATGCCTACGAGCTCGGGGCCGTATCGCATCATGGAGGCTGCAATGCGAAATACGGCGGGGCACGATTTGAGATGTGGTGGGCTTTCAGCCTTTATTTCAAGAGTATTTGAATCAAGTTGTTTATAGGACGTTTTTTTTATGGCAGGCGTCATCATCGGTGCAAACCAATCTGCGATGAATTGATAGAGCCATTTAGGGGAAGCGAACAGGCCGCCAAACTGAAGTAACGAGACGAAGCGGTGGGTCTGGGCAAGGTGCATGCCGACTTCAAGAGTTTCGTCGGGTCCGCCGATTAGATTTTCGAAACGCTCGCAATAGGTTGCGAATTCGTCCCAGGTGACGTGTCCACGTTCATTGAGCAGTTCGGCATGTGTGAACGCAAGACCGCTTGTGAGGGAGTGCTCGGGTATACCTTTTAGATCCGCAACGCGAATCAGCAGATCAAAGCTTCTTTTGTCGATTAGATCGTTCAACGCATCGCCTGCAATTTTGTTGTATGGATGGATAGGTTGGGTTGATGGGCAGTGTACGTTTTGGGTTGTAGCAGTGCTACGCTCACAGCGCTTTAATATGAAAGTATGTAGCAATTGTATGAATGATATGTGAGGACTCCCCTCGTCAATCAGGTAGTCCGCGCAGCTTAGCACGCAGTCACATGAAATTACGACGTAAAAAAATCCTAGTAACCTGGTGAATATTTAGGCGGGTTATCCAACAATTGCAATCTAGTATGAGCAGTTCGCATGGCATTAGCTTCGACGATCTATCGTTTTCAAATCAATATTTCGGATGTGGATCGTGGCGTGTACGAGGCGCTTGATCTGCGAATTGCGTGTCATCCATCGGAGACAATTTCGTATTTGTTGACGCGTGTTCTGGCGTACGCACTGGAGATCCGTGAAGATCTGGTGTTGGGCAAAGGGCTTGCAGCGCCGGAGGAGCCGGCGTTGTCGGCGATGAATGAGATTGGTGGAATCGGGTTGTGGATTGAGATCGGGCAGCCGTCGGCGGCCAAGATGCACAAGATCTGTAAGCAGGCCGATGAAGTGCGGATTTACACGCATAAAGATGTGGAACTGGTGCTTGCGACGTTGCGGGAGCAGGAAATCCATAAGGGCGAGGCGATCGAGATTGTGGCGATCCCGTCGAGTTTGCTTGAGCCGTTGGAAGATAATATTTCGCGCAAAAATGTGTGGGATTTGTTGCGGACCGAAGGCACCGTTTATGTGACGACTGCGGATGGCGATGTTTTTGAGGGTGGGTTGGGGTTTCGATCGTTGGCGTAGGGCGGGTTAGAATTGGAGCTTTTCGGCGATGGTGGTGAGTTCGTGGCCGTTGGATTTGGGGTATGATATCGCTGCGGCTTGATGCGTTGAGAAGTGTGAGAACGATGCGCTCGTAGCTTGCGCGAACGCGGTTTGAGCGGAGCTGGTGATAAATTTCGACGTGTTTTTCGTCGATTTGCGTTGTTGGTTGATCAAATACCACGGGATGGTGAGGGTTGTGGAGGCGGGCAGAGAAAAAGCAAACCCAAAGCCTCGCGCGAAGGTCGCGAAGGCGCGCGAAGAAAAACCCAAAAGGGCAGAAGCAAAGATGTTGGATGCACGCACCGTGGAGCCGGGTGAAACCCGTGCGGAGCGCGTCGGTTGTTCTAACCCCATGTGAAACGTGGGGTGGGGACGTTTCACGTGGTGATTGTGTGTGGTGGGCGTTTCACGTGGTGATTGGGTTTATTGGGCGTTTCATACCGCCGGTCAGTGGCTGGCGGTCGTCGAGAAAAGATTGATGATGACGACGCCCAGGATAATGAGGGCCATGCCGGCGATGGCGGGCGCGTCGAGTTTCTGGTCGAAGGCGAACCAGCCGACGGTGGAGATGAGGACGATGCCAAGCCCGCTCCAGATTGCGTAGGAAATACCGACGGGGATTTCGCGCAGGGTGAGGGAGAGGAGGAAGAAGGCGCCGACGTAGCAAGCGAGCATGGTGAGCGAGGGCCACAGGCGCGTGAATTGGTGGGATGCCTGGAGTGCGGAGGTGCCGGCGACTTCCAGGAGGATGGCGCCTAAAAGTGCTGCGTAGGTGGAGAGTTGTGCCATAAAAAAAGCTCCGGGAGCGATAAATTCGTATCCATACAACGTAATACGGTTCGTATTGTACGCAATCGGAGGGTTTGTAACAGGTGATTAAAAGAAGCGGGCACCGAGGGTGAAGCCGGGCCAGAGGGCGAGGTGGGCGGCGGAGGCTTTGTGGGTGAGTTCCCAGTGGTTGATGGGGGCGAAGATTTCGCCGCCGTTGCCGACGAACTGTAGGGTCAGGGTGGGAGCTGCGAAGAGCGCGAAGCTGTCGGCCAACTGCCAGGTGAGCATGGGGCGGATTTTTTGGAGGCTGTGGGCTTGTGACCAGCCGTAATCGAAGTCGACGACCTGGGTTGCGGATGCGTCGATGGAGAACTCGAAGTTGTTGGATAATTGTGTGCGCCAGCCAATGCTGAGGCCGTAGGCAAATCCGAGTTTTCCGTTTTTCATGACGCGGGAGCCAACGGAATAAGTGTTGTAAAAAGATTTGCTGCCGTGGCGGATGCCGGCCATGAGAAGGCCGTCGTCGGAGGCAAAGGTTTCGATGTTCAGGAAGCCTTCGGTGTAGATACTGATGGCGCCGATGCCGACGTCGGCGCTTTTGGCGATGTTGATGGCGCCGATTTGTAAGCCGCGCACGTGGTTTGCGATGTTGATGGCGCCAAATTGTGGGCCGTATACATCGTTGGACAGATTGATGGCGCCGAATTGCGGGCCGTGGATGTCGTGGGTGATGTTGATGGCGCCGAATTGTGGACCCTGAATATCGTGGGTGATGTTGATGGCGCCGAATTGTGGACCTTGAATATCGTGGGTGACGTTGATGGCGCCGAATTGTGGGCCGACGATGTTTCTCGCGATATTCACGGGGGCTATTTGTGCGCCCTCGACATCTCCCTGGACTACGTTGAGGGCGCCGGCGATTTGTGTGCCGCGCAGGTTACCGCCGACGATGTTTACGGCGCCGGAGAGCTGAAGGCCGGAGACGTCTTCGCGGGCGATGTTGAGTGCGCCGCCGATTTCCAGGATGTTGCTGCCGCCGCTGATGCCGCCGACAAGGTTGAGTGAGAAGTTGCGGCGGGCGAGGGAGTCGGAGCTGGACATGCCGACGAATGGAAACAGATCAAATCCGAACACCACGGTGTTCTGGCTAGATTTGCCAGACTCTCCGCGATTACGCGTTTTTTCTTTGGAAACACGCTGGAAATCCGCGTGGGTAAGCCTGGTGGTGCGGCCGCTGCGAAGTGCTGCAGTCGCCTGAAATACCAGGTCGTCGTGTTCGAGTAAAACGTCGTACATCGCGGCGGGCAGGCCTATTTCGAGCGGGCGGCCGGGGTGTTTTGTCATTTCGACGACCAGGCGCTGGTCGCTCTGGGTGCGGAAAAACAGGCGGCCCTGCAGTGAGCGATCGATGTGTAAAACGGCGTTGGTTTGCTGGAGTTCGGTGAGCACGAGATCGCTCTGGCCGGTCATCTGGATGTCGTAGGCCGGGTGTTGTGCGCCGCTCATCGCGCGCTGGGTGCGGGCAAGGGTTTCGTCGAAGGCGTGGCGGTAGGCTTCGTTTAAGGTGACGCGGCGATCGCCTGTCGAATCGGCTGCGCCGCGCAGTCCGGCGATCAGATAATAGGTGAAAAACGAGGCGCCGATGGCGTCGGATTCCTGGGAGGCTTCGGTGTCGGAGCTTGAGGTCAAGATCGCCATGCCCTGGGCCTGGCCGCTTTGGTCGCTCAAAAACGCGGGCATGCGCTGGCCGCCTTTGGTGCGGGTGGCCGCGCCGGCTGCGCATGAATCGAGGATTACGACTTTGGCGTCGGCCGGAATGTCGGTCAGCCAGCCGCGAAGTTGCTGGTAGGGAACGCGCTCCGAGCCGAGCAACAGACCGTCTTCGTTGGAGTGGCCGGAGTAATAAAAAATAAGTTCCGTGCGGCGGCCGCGTGTTTGTTCGGCGGCGATGTTGGCGCGCATTTGTTCGATGCTTTTCTTGAGTTCGGCCGCGCGTGGTTCCGCAAGCAGGACGTGATCGCGGGTTTGGACGCCGCCCATTTCGACGAGTACCTGGCCTAATGCCTGCGCGTCGGTGTTGGCGTAGCGTAATCGGACAAGATCCTGGCCGCCGTCGTTGGCGCCAACGGTCAATGCGAATCGTCGCGTGCCTTGGGATTGGGCAGTGGATTGGACGGTAGGTTCGGCGGCGTAGGATAGCTGGGAAATCAGTGCAAAAGAAAGGCAGATAAGAAGTGGAAAAATGTTTTTCATTTTTTTAATACCAGAAAATCAGTCCAGGAAAGTTGCTCGGACAGGG
>JBEBSM010000256.1:0-6020 GCA_040394315.1 Lujinxingia vulgaris | reverse complement strand
CCACCGGTGGTTCCGGGGCGTGGAAAAGCGCGCTTTTGTGATTGCGGCGGGTTGATGCGCGCGTAAATCCTCCAAACACCCCAACTTCCCCAGCAATCTCCCCGACTCCGGTGACAAAAACTCGCCGCACAACTTATCGCGGGGAAACGATGATTTTTCCAAAAGCACCACGTCGTGGCCGTGCGCAGCGAGTGTGGACGCGAGGCTTGAGCCAGCGAGGCCGCCGCCGATGATGGTGATTTCGGTGAAGATTGTGCGCATCAATGAACCCGCGGGATGACGACTTGCCAGCGAAATGGCGCGCGCCAGCGGATGTGGGGTGTCGGTAGATCGGCGCGTTCGATGAGTGACAAAAGCTCGGGGCGCGTGAAGGCGCGCAGCACGGAGAGCGGGCCGTCGTGGCGGATGAGCCGGCTTTTGGACAAGATCGGCAAGAACATGCGGCTGCCGGCGAAGTTGAGTGGGTGGCGGTGCAGATCGTTAATGACGACGCCGAGCAGGGATAATTTGTACATTTTGCGCAGGGCGCGGATGGCGTCGACGTCGTTCAGGTGGTGGAGCATGAGCGCGGCGTGGACGATATCGAATTGCAAATGATGCTCGATTACGAACAGATCTCGCTGCTCGATGTGGATATTGGGATAGTTCAGCGAGCGCATGCGGGCGTGCTTGATGGTGGTGGGCGTCAGGTCGATACCGTGGATTTTCATCGCGATGTTCTGGGCTTTCGCCCAGCGACTGAGCACGCGCGGGGTGTCGGCGCTGCCGGTTCCGACGTCGAGCACACTGAATTCGCGCTGGTGTGGGTTGGCCGCGATAAGCGCAGCGACGCCGCCGATGCTTGGATCGTAGCCTCGGAAAACACGGTTGATGCGCTCCAGGCCGTCGAGCGTTTCGTGCAGTTCGCGGCCCTGAATCGTGAGGTCGTCCATGAGTTCTAAACGATCGCTGCGAGACGAAAAATTCGGGAATGACGTCATCAAAACACCTGGGTGAATGGAGAGTTTCGAGCGGTAGAAACGATGCAGGTTCAGGGTATTTCCTGGAGAATTGCGCCTTCCATCGTCAGGCCGGGGCCAAAACCGAGCATCACGATGGGTGTGTCGCTGTGCTTTTGGCGAAACATGCGGTCGAGTACGAACAAGACGGTGGCGCTGGACATGTTTCCGAAGTCGTTGAGCACGGCGCGTGCGTCGCCGACGCTTTCGTCGCCCAGATCCATGGCTTCGCAGACTGCATCGACGATTTTTGGACCGCCCGGATGGACGGCCCAGCGGCTGACATCGCGCGGATCGAGCGCGGCGCGGTCACACAACGCGTGCACGAATCCGGCGGTTTCTGCGTACACGCGTTTGGGGACGTCGCTGTCGAGATACATCGAAAAACCGTGGTCGGAGATGCGCCAGCTCATTTTGGCGAGGCTGTCGTTGCCGAGGACGCAATAGGTGGTGGTGACGTCGGCCAGTCCGCCGGAAAAACGTCCGGCGCGCGCGTAAACAGCGGAGGCCGCGCCGTCGCCAAACAGGCAGTTGCTGATGAGGTTTTGAAGCGAAGTTTCGTTTTGGAAATGCAGGCTGCACAGCTCCACGTGGACTTGCAAAACGACTGCGTCCGGCTCGGCGCGCACGATCTGGTCGGCCAGGCGCAGGCCGTTGAAGGCTGCGTAACAGCCCATGAAACCAATCACGGTGCGGCAAACCGTGGGGCGTAAACCCAGGCGATTGACCAGTAAAATATCCGGGCCGGGTGCAAAGAAACCGGTGCAGGTTACGAAAATCACGTGGGTGACATCCTGCGGATCTATGCCGGCCTGTTTGAGTGCGTTTCGCGCGGATTGCTCGGCCAGATCTACGCTGGTTCGCTCGTACATCATCATGCGGCGGGCGGTGGAAACGGCGGGTGCGAGTGCCCAGTTTTTGGGGAAAAACGTGAAATCGGATGGGTCTTTGCATGAAAAATCTGCAATCGGGCTAAAACGGCGCGAAACACCGCTGTTGGCCACGATCTGGTCGAGGTAAAACAGCGCGCGGTAGCAATCGTTCTCGTTTGCGACGGCTTCGATTACCTGCGTCATGAATGCGTGGGTGTTGTCCTGGCTGTCGGAATACGCGGGCGATGCAGTGCCGATACCGTATAAACGGGTCGTGGCTGACAGGTTGGGCATGGATTCTCTGCGCGTTTGGGGAAATCAGCGAGCACACAATATTGTGGAGTTCCACAAATGTGATGCGTGCTGGCGCAGAGTCAATTGCTTGAAAAGGCGTTCTAATTTCTAGAAATCACGCAGGGTGTGCGCGGCGTTTTCGAGGGTTGAGAAGGTGTAATTCTCGCGGATTTTTGCAAAAACGTGGCGGTATAGCGCGCGTTTTTGCTCCCAGGGGATCGCCAGATCTGGCTGAATACCGACCAGATCTTGTACGCCCGGATCTGTGCTGTCCATGAAGTCGATCGCGTGGAATTCCAGGTTCAAAATGTCGGGTTGTGCGCGGCGGAGCAGTGGATACGCGGCGTCAAAACCTTTCTTTTTGAGCAGATGCAGGCTTGTGCCGATGACCGGAAAACGCACGCCGGGGATGACGAGGACCGGGATTTCGATCAGATCTTGGGCGAGTTCGTGGAGGTTGTTCGATGTCTTTCGGGCGCGCCAGAATTTTGCTTTCTTGGGATAATACGGTTGCAAGGGCGATAGCAGTGCTTCGGCGCGCGTCATCTGGCTGCGGCTGGGGCGGCCGCGCAATTTGAGCCAGCTCATCACTGCGCCCTTGGCCATGTAATAAGGAGGGCAGGGAAAAACCGATGAATCGTACAAATAACCGCGCTGGCGGCAGATTTTGAGCAGATTTTCGTCGATATTGTAGCCAGGCGCGCGAAAACCGACGGGCTGGCGGCCGGTGATTTCGAAAATCGCGTCTTCGCACTTTGCGAATTCCATGCGTTGAAGCCCTTCGGGCAGCGCGCGCAGATTGTAGTGATGCGAAAAGGTATGGTTGGCCAGCTCGTGACCGCTGTTGTGCGCTTGTTTGAGCAGCGCGCGGTGTGCGGGTGCGGCGGTGTCGCGACCGATCACGAACAATGTGGATTCGATGTTTTCGGCGGCGAAAAAATCGAGCAGGCGACGCACGCCTATGGTGTAGGCGGCGTCGCTTGCGTCGTCGTCGGTGGCCGACGACGACAGGCCGTGGATCGCGCGGTAGCAGTTCAGACTATCGAGATCGACGGAAACACACGCGCGGAAGATTCCGGACATTTTTTTGGCTCAGCGGTCGGTAATACGGATGACCCAGACCAGACGTCCGATGTTTTTGAGGACGTTGGGCACGCGACTAATCAGGTTGATCGAAGGTTTGCGTTTTTCAACGACGTGGAACGGGATTTCGACCATGCGAAAGTTCATGCGCTCGGCGCGGATTACGAACTCGGATGCGAAGAGATCTTTGTCGACCACGCAGCGATTGACGACTTCCAGCAAACGCTCGCGGCGAAACGCTTTCAGGCCGTGGGTGTCGGTGCCGGTGAATCCGAGGAAGATTCGGAACATCGA
This sequence comes from Lujinxingia vulgaris, assembly GCA_040394315.1. Lineage (GTDB taxonomy): Bacteria > Myxococcota_A > Bradymonadia > Bradymonadales > Bradymonadaceae > JACCWM01. Next base: position 2,479 of record JBEBSM010000256.1, on the reverse strand, counting down.
GTTGAGCACGAGCGTTGCGGCCTGGCGAAACAACGGACGCTGGTCCATGGAGCGATCCAGTGCCTTGCTGCCGACGACCAGGTCGTAGCCTTCGTTCTCGATTTTATCGAGCGCGCGCACGTAAAAGTCCGGATCGCACAGATCGATTTCGTCGCAGAGCACGATTTCGCCCTTGGCTTCGAGGATTCCTCGGCGCATGGCCAGGCCGTAGTTCGGCTCGGTGGAATGGATGATGCGAAGCCGTGGGTAGATTTCGGTGAGTCCTAGCGCCACTTCGACCGTGCGGTCGGTGGAGCCGTTTTCACTCAAAATCAGCTCGTAATTGCGCTTGTTTAAGCGCTCATCGGCGGCAATTTTCTGGGTTAGATCTGCCACGGATGACGAAAGGATTCCTTCTTCGTTGTAGATAGGAATGACGATCGAAAGCTCGACAGGCGATTGTTCTTGTTTGGTTTTTTTCGTTGCCATGAGGACTGCAGTTCCCAAAAAATGAAGCTACTCAAATCAATGAAAGTTGAACGATCCGTGGTGATGCATCAAAACATCTTTAGCCAGCGGTGAACCACATACAGCACCAGCAAGTTGACAACAACCAGCATGGCACTCATCCCGCCAAAAACTAGCGACATTTGCATGGTTTCGGCCTGAATGGCGAACCACAATGGAATGACCGCCGGCAAAACCATCACGATTCCGGCCAGGATAATGACCGTTTTGCTCAAATTCAGCGGCTTGGAAGTGTTTTCGGGCGGGGTCGAGTCGGTACGTTCGTTGAGGTCGTTCACAATATCTCTTTATGTAAGTATAACGGTACAGGCTGAAATCGGCGGGAGCATAACGACTCCGGGCCGTTCGAGCAATCCCACGAAAAGAAGAGCGTCATGGAACACGCGTCAGATAAAGGCAATACGGATTCAAAAAATTCTCCGGAAGATGAAGTGGAGGAAATCGAAAATCCGTGGACGGTCGCCAAAGTCATCGATCAGGCGGTGGTTTATCTTGCGCGTCGTGATCATGCCGAAGGTGAATTGCGTGAAAAGCTGCGCAAAAAAGGTATCGACGACGACCTGATCGATGAGTCCTACGTGGATATGCGCGAACGCGGCTATCTGGACGATTTGCGTTTCGGCGAGCATCAGGGAGCGATTTTGGCGCGCCGGGGGTGGGGGCCGTTGCAGATTTCGCAGCGTTTGCATGCGCGTGGCGTGAGCAAGACGGTTATTCAACAGGCGCTGAATTTGCTCGAAACTGAAAACGAGACAGACTGGCACAAACTGTGTTACGAACGTTTTGTTGCGAAGTTCGGCGTGGAAAACGCTTCAGAACTGACGCAAAAGCAACGTGAAAAAGCCTACCGACATCTGATGCATCGCGGTTTTCCGAGTCATATCGTTCGGAGCGTTCTGTTTGATTGACGCTGGCATTTCAGCTTCACTTCCCTCCCTTTTGTCGTTTTCTTCAGGCAAGCCGTTGTATTTATGACCAGCACAACCCTCGGATTTTTGATCGCTCTGGCGTCGGCACTTTGTTGGGCCTGCCTGGATATTTCACGTAAAAAGCTGGGGCGTCACATGACGGCCACGGCGGCGGTCGCGTCGCTGATGCTTTTTCACGCCACGTTTGTGTTCCCCATACTGGTTGTGGGCCAAAACGTTACGCTCGACGATTCTTCCAGCAAACTTGCTCAGATTTTTCTCGGCGGTTTTCCCGAAGTTGGCTCGACGTATTTTTTGCCAGCGATTATTTCGATCATCTTGAACCTGGGCGCGAACTTTTTGTATTTGCGCGCCGTTCAGATTTCGCCACTGAGTTTGACGACGCCTTATCTTGCATTCACACCGGTGTTTACCGCGCTAGTCGCACTGGTGTTTTTAGACCAGATACCGTCGGGCTGGGGCTGGCTGGGGATTTTGATCGTGTGTGTGGGCGCGTTCACCATGAATCCGGGCGATAGCAAGGACGGGATTTTGGCGCCGCTCAAGGCGTTGTGGACCGAACGCGGCAGTTTTTACATGCTGATCGTATCGCTGTTGTGGAGCTTCACACCGATTTTGGACAAAAAATCGTCAGGCATGACCAGTCCGATGTGGCACACGATGTTTCTGGCCGCAGGTATCGGAATGACGTTTGCGATCGGACGGATCGTGAAAGATCGTGGCCCGAAAAAGCTGCTCGCCGAAGTAAGTACGATCCCGCTTTTCGTCGCCCTGAGCGCGATGTTTGCGATCGGCGCGATGACCTTTCAGCTTGCGTCCTACGAGTATATCGACGTGGCGTATATGGAAACGATCAAGCGCGCGCTGGGTGTTTTCGGCGCGATCATGGCCGGATATTTCTTGTTCGGCGAACGCAATATCACCCGCCGATTGGTAAGCGCCGGGATCATGTGTATTGGCGTTGCCCTCATCCTCATGGCCGGGTAACTCGGCGGTTTCGAGCGGCGATAGACTAGCCCTCAACCACCGGCTGGGCCCACAGC
>JBEBSM010000255.1:0-6035 GCA_040394315.1 Lujinxingia vulgaris | reverse complement strand
GCCACCACCATGAGTCGCGGGCAGGGCAGTACGCCTTGGGGTTGCTTGTGGGTGCTGGCTGGGTGGTCGATTTTGATGAAGGCCTGGTGCTGGGTGTTGGTTTGGAACTTTTTTCGGTGGTGTTTGTGGTAGCAGGGGCTGCGCGAACTGTCGAGGGGGCGGTGCGAAAGTTGCCGGGTGCAACGGCGGAGGGTGGTGGCAGGCGTAGCTCGAAAATGTCGGTTGGTTCGGTGAGTGCTTCGCTGACTTCGCGGCCGTCGGGCAGGCGTGCTTTGACGAAGATTGGGAAGTTATACTGATTGGATTCGACGCGTTGGGGGCTTTTGCCGATGGATTTGTCGTTGATCAGGATTTCTGCGCGAGCTGGATCTGTGACGATGACGATGAATCCGGCGGCGGCTTTTATTTCTGGTTCTGGTTCGGGAGCTGGAGGTTCGGGTGCGACGGCGTCGGCTGGGATTTCGGTGCTGGCTAGTTGGATGGGGGTGTTGTCTTCCTGAAATTTCTGGAAGATGAAGCCGAGGATTCCGATGAGGAGAAGTAGGGTTGCGGCGATAAGGAGCCAGCGATGATTTGATTTTTCTTGATGGTGTGTGGCGGGTGGTGCGTTTAGCAGTGGGGCGAGAGGGGGTGTTGGGTTGTGGTGTGCTGGGTTGTGGTGTGCTGGACTGGAGTTGTTGGGGTGAATGGCGTGCGGATTTGGGCGGGCTGCGGGTTGGTGTGTGGGCTCGTCGTCGTCTGGGTAAAGCAGTGCGCTGGGTGGTGGTTGGGTCAGTGTTGCGGAGGTGCGTGCTGCTGATGCACGTGCTGTTGCTGCGCTAGCTGTTGCTGCGCGTGCTGTTGCTGTACGTGCGGTGGGTCCGACGTCGAGTGAAGTGGGTTCTGAGGGGTTTCGGTATCCATCAAGCCAGCGGTCGAGGTCTTCGAGGATTTCGGCTGCGTCCTGGTATCGGGCGGCGGGATCTTTGGCGAGCATGTGGTGGATGATGGTGGCGAGTCCGTGGGGGATGCCGATGTCGTCGGGAAGACGGACGGGTTCGGTGCTGAGCTGTGTGGTGATAATGGCGACGGTGTTGGTGTCGCCGATGGCCTTGTTTCCGGTGAGGAGTTCGTAGGCGACGAGTGCGAGGCTGTAGATGTCGGAGGCGGGTGTGACGTCGTTTCCTCGGAGTTGTTCGGGGGACATGTAACGTGGGGTGCCGAGGATTGCGCCGGCCTGGGTGAGTTCGGCGACGAATGCGTCTTCGTTGCTGAGGGCTTTTGCGATGCCGAAATCGAGAACTTTGATCTGATCGGGTCGTCCGAGATGCTCGAAGAGCATGATGTTAGCGGGTTTGATGTCGCGGTGGAGCATGCCGAGGCTGTGTGCTTCTTGGAGGCTTGAGAGGCACTGGCGCAGGATCATACCGAGGCGCTGAGGATCGAGCGGGCTTTCCTGGCGGATGACGTTGCTGAGTGAGCTTCCGTCGATGTATTCGAAGGCCATGAAGGACATGCCGCTGGCGGTCTGGCCGTACTCGTACATGGTGATGGTATGTGGATCGCGGAGTCGTGAAACGATTTGTGCTTCGCGGCGGAAGCGTTCGATCCATTCGTAGCGGCCTTGTTCGCGTTCGTCGTGGTCCATGCCGCTGGTTTGGAGGAAGGGGCGTAGGACTTTGAGAGCGACCTGGCGGCCGAGTTCGAGTTGGGTGGCGCGGTAGACGTAGGAGAATCCGCCGCTGCCGAGCGCGGCTTCAATTCGGTAGCGGCCTTCGAAGATTTCCCCGGCTTTGAGTGGTCTCCACCTCATAGGTTTTCTCTTATAGGGTGCATTTTATTATTTGTTGGTGAACGTTTATTGGTGAAAAGACGCACACGAAGACGCGAATTGCCGCGAAGAAAAGCAAAGGCAAAAGGCGCACGCGAAGGCGCGAAGGCGCGAATTGCCGCGAAGAAAAGCAAAGGCAAAGCAAAGGAAAAGCAGAAGTAAGGGCGAATAGCCGTATGTAGCGTATCGTAAGCGGGTGATTCTGAATAGTTGTGTGTGGGTTAATTGGGGCGTTTGGTGGCGTGGAGTGCGGTGGTGGTGATGTGGTTTGCGGTTCGGCGTGCGAGCCAGGGGGCGAAGATGAGGCGTTCGGAGTTTTTGTAGTAGAGTTTGTTGCGTTGGGTTTGGGGTAGGTGGATGGGTTTTACTTGCCATTCGCCCTGGATGGGGACGGGGTGGTCGATGAGGGGTAGGTCGGATTCGAAGTAGAGCCAGTGTTGGTCGAAGAAGGGTTTGACGCTTTCGAGGGTGGGTGGTTTTTCGCTCATGCTGCCGAGGGTGAGGCTGTACGCGAGTTGGCCTTTGTGGGGTTGGACGGTGAACATGAAGTCGGTGCCGAAGAGGATGCGGTCCTGGTGGCGGGTGAAGATTTCGTGGACGCGTTTGGGGTTGTGGCGGCCGATTTCGCCGATTCGGGCGGCGACGTCGACGATGGCGTTGGGGTATTTGGTGAGGAGTTGGTCGACGTATTCGACGTCTTCGGGGTTGTTGGCGAAGTGGAGGAGCATGAAGGTTGTGTTGGGGTGGCGAGCGATGAGGCGGTCGCGGGCGTCGAGGAGTTCATTTCTTGAAGGGAATTGTGGGCCGTGAAAACTCCAGTTTGGGGCGTGGCTGAGTTCTTTGTTGCGTTCGTTTTGTGGGCCGGAAGGTTCGAAGAAGGCTTTGGGGTCGGAGGTGTGGATGGCGACGGTGATGCCGAGTTCGCCGGCTTTTTTCCAGATGGGGTCGAGGCGTGGATCGTCGACGGTGAGGAATTTTCCGTCGGCAGTTCTGACGCCGAGGCCTAAGTTTTTGGCGATTTTGAGGCCGGCGTAGCCGAGGTTGACGGCTTGTTCGAGTTCGGTGGCGCGACGTTGGCCGAAGTCGGGTTCGTCGATGTCGGACCAGTCGATGTTGTAGAAGAGGGCGATGCGGTCTTTTGATTGATCGGCGGCCTGTAGGTTGTGGGTCATGTACTCGAGGCCGTGGCCGCCGCTCATGTTGACGACACGGTGGAGGCCGTTTTCGTCCATGAGTTTGATGGCGGCCGGGTAGCTGAGTGGGGACAGGTGGGTGTGGACATCGTTGGCGATGCGGGTGGTGGCGTTGGTTGATGGGGGTGGGGTGGTGGCTTGTGATTCTTGCTGGGATTGGTCGAGATTTTGGGGTTTGGGGGTGGTTTTTTTGTCGCAGGCGGAGGCCATGAGCAGGGTGCATGTGAGCAAGAGGAGGGCGAGTTTGCTGGGGATGCAGGTGTTGGGGCTCATGATGTGCTCATCTTATTCGGTCGTGTTTAGCCAGGGTGCGAACTTGGGGAGTTTGGCGTCGGCGGGGCGGATGTAGTTGGGTTCGAGGCTTGCGAGGTCTTCGATGGATTGTGGTGTTGTGGCGAATTGTTGGCTTGCCTGGGCGCGGCCGACGAGGGCGGTTGCGACGGAGTCGGGTTGTTGGGTCCAGGCGGGTAAAAGGGTGAGGAAATCTTGTGTCCAGAGGTCGATCGCGGGGTAAGCGTGGTGTGCGGTGCCGGCGATGATGACGGGTTGGGTGGGTGTGGCGTGTTTTTGGATTTGTGTGGAGAGCGATTGGGGTTCGGCCGCGGATTCGGGTTCGATGGCGATGATCTGGCCGTTGTCGTCGAGGCGATAAAAGCCTGCGTAGACTTCGTTTCGGCGTGCGTCGATCATGGCGCAGACGGTGGCGTTGGGGTTCATAGAGAGTTGTGGGTACGCGAGTGCTGCAAGGCTTGAGACGCCGACGACGGGTTTGTTGGTGGCGCGGGCGAGTGCTTTTGCGGACGCGAGTGAGACGCGCAGGCCGGTGAAGCTGCCGGGGCCGATGCCGATGGCGAAGAGGTCGATATCCTGGATCTTGAGGCGCTGGGCCTTCATGATGTCGTCGATATTTTGCAAAAGAACACTGCCGTGGTCGAAGCGAACGCGTTGTTGGCGGTGTTCGAGAACGTCGTCTTTGGCGAGCAGAGCGATGCTCTGGACTTTTGTGGCTGCTTCAATGGCGAGGATACGGGGGTAATTAGCCTTCATCAAAATACTCTACGACGCGGTGCCAGTTTCGTTCAATGTCGTTTTTGAACGCGAAAATCATGAGGAAAATAATCATGGTGAAGCCGATGTATGCTGCGACCTGGCGTGTGCGGTAGCTGAGTGGGCCGCGTTTGATGGCTTCGAGGGCGAATAGAAGGAGGTGGCCGCCGTCGAGTACGGGGATTGGTAGCAGGTTGATGACCGCGAGGTTGATGCTGATGAGTGCCATCATTTGGAGGAACGGTTCCCAGCCGGCGCGGCCTGCTTGGCCGGCTAGTTCGCCGATCATGATGGGGCCGCCGATGCTTTCCATGCTGACGCGGCCTTGTGCCATGCGTAAAAAGCCGACGAGCATGATTTTGCAGAAGTTGGCGGTCTGGGTGACGCCTTCAACGCTTGCGTGGACGAGTCTGGTGCCGAATGGAAAGGGAACTTCGTCGGGGAAAACGGTGTCGCGGAAGTGTTCCCAGCCGAGTTCTACGCGGTAGCGTTGTTGTTTGTTTTCGTCCTGGTAGCTGACGACATTAGGTTTGAGTGTTGTGGAGTGTGCAACGCCGTTTCGGGTGTAATTGAGCGCGAAGCTGGGTGTGAGTGCGCGGTCTTTTTCGCCGTCTTCGTCGCGTTTTACGATCTGTTGGTTGATCGTATTTTGGATGTGTTGTGAGAGGAGGCTCCAACTGTTGTAGTTTTCGCCGTCGATGCCGGTGATTTTGTCGCCGGGAAGCATGCCGGCTTTTTCGACGGGTGAGTCGGATGCGACGCTGGTGAGGTACATTTCGGCGGGTTCGATGCCGATTGTGTAGAGGTTGTTGTCGCCGGATTTCTGGGGTGTGACGGTGACGGAGACGTTTTTCTGTGAGTAGAGCGAGCCGTAGCTTGCGTTGAGTGGTGTGCGGCGCAAAATTCCGAATTCGAGGGGTTTGCCGTCGCTGTTGCGGACGGCAGCGTCGATCTGGTCGAAGCGTTGGACGGGTTCGCCGTTGATGGCGATGATGCGGTCAAAAAACTGGATGCCGGCCTGTGCGGCGGGGCCGGTTTTGTTGGAGATGGCGAGTGTTGTGCCGTGGGTTCCGAGGTGGATGCCGAGCTGGCCGTAGGTGCGTTGTTCGAGGCCGAGGAAGTCGGTGGATTCGCGTTTGGTGGGGACAGCTTCGGTGGTGTGTGAGGTGTTGTCGCGCTCGTAAACGATGGGGATTGGGCGATCGTAGACGGTGGAGACGGATTTGACGATCTGGTGCCAGTATTTGACGGGTTTGCCGTCGATGGAGGTGATTTTGTCGCCAGGTTGTAGGCCGGCTGTGGCAGCGGGGCTGTCGACAAATACGTCGCCGATGACGGAGGGCGGGGTTGTGGTCTGGCCCATTCCGACGATGAAAAAGATGATTACGGGCAGGATTAGATTGAAAACCGGTCCAGCGAGCACGATTAACGAGCGTTGCCAGATGGGTTTTACCATCAGTGCGCGGGGTCTGTCTTCGGGTGGCAGCTCTTCGATCGATTCGAGGTCTGCGCCGAGCATTTGCACGTATCCGCCGAGTGGGAGCAGGCAGATGACGTATTCGGTTTCGCCGCGTATGAAGCCGAAAATTCTTGGTCCAAATCCGATGGAGAATCGAAGAACTTTTACATCGAACGCTTTTGCAACGATGAAGTGTCCGAACTCATGGACGAAAACGAGAACGCCAATGAGAATAATAAAATAGATAAGGGTCATATCCGTCGCGGGGTTTGAAAATCGTCTGGCGAATCAGGGAAGCGAAAGGGCGCCGGGTGTTGGGGCGTATTATCGCGCGATCAAACCGAACTGGTAGCGTTGGGTATCATATGGGTAATTACGATGTAAAACCAAGGTGCCGCGAAGAACAACGCATCGAGGCGGTCGAGGATTCCGCCGTGGCCGTAGATGATGGTTCCGCTGTCTTTTACTTTGCAGCTTCGTTTGATGAGACTTTCGGCTAAGTCTCCCATTTGGCCGAGCAGGTTTG
>JBEBSM010000254.1:0-6039 GCA_040394315.1 Lujinxingia vulgaris | reverse complement strand
CGTGGTTTCGAACTTTATTATGCAGGCGCTGAAGGGCGAGTCGATTACGATTTATGGCGACGGCAGTCAGACACGCTCGTTTTGTTATGTGGATGATTTGCTGGAAGGCATTATTCGGTTTGTGGATGGGCCGGCTGATTTCACCGGACCGCTCAATATCGGAAATCCGGAAGAGTTCACGATCCGTCAGTTGGCTGAACTTGTGATCGATATGACGCATGCGCGCTCGAAACTCGTGTTCGAAGACCTGCCGTCCGATGATCCGCGGCAGCGCCGGCCGGATATTACCCAGGCGCGTGAAAAACTCGGCTGGGAGCCAACGATCAAATTGGCGGAAGGGTTGCGGAAAACCATTCCCTACTTTGAAGATCTCATTCGCAGGGGCCTCGCTTGAGCATGCGTTACAGAGGAGGGGCAAGCTCGGTTTTGGTGAGGAGATAATTTCATGGCATTGACACTGCGTCGTAACATTGCGTGGACGTTCGTGGGCAATAGTATTTATGCAGCATGTCAGTGGGCGCTGGTAATCGTACTGGCGCACATGGCCGGGCCGCAGGGGGTGGGGCAGTTTGCCCTGGCCCTGGCGGTGGCGGCGCCGGTCATGTTGCTGTGCAATCTATCGCTGCGTCAGGTCCAGGTTACCGACGCGCACGAAACGTCGCCGTTTGCGGATTATTTGTCGATCCGCGCGGCGACCAGTGTGCTGGGGCTGCTGATCATCGCCGGGATCGGGGTGTTTCACTATGGCGGTCAGACGGCCGCGGTCATCGTGGCGGTCGGTGTATCGAAAGCGTTTGAATCATTGAGTGATATTTTTTATGGGCTCGAACAACGCAATGAACGCCTTGATCTGGTGTCCAGATCGTTGGTTTTGCGCGGTGTTTTGGGCTTTGTTGCGTTGATCGCAGGCTACTTCTTTACCGATAGCGTGAGTGGCGGCGTGGTGGCGATGGCCGCGGTGTGGGGGGCGGTGTGGTGGTTGTACGATGTGCCGGTCAGCCGTCCGTGGTGGGAAGGCGAGGAGTCGCTGGTGCGCAGGGCGACGCAGACGAGTTGGTCGAAACGGATGCGGTTGATTGGACTTGCGATGCCGCTGGGGTTGGCGGCGATGCTGGTTTCGCTCGGTAGCAACATCCCGCGTTATTTTATCGAACATTATCTTGGCGAAGAAGTACTGGGGATTTTTGCGGCGATGGCGTATTTGATCGTTGCGGGCGGCATGATCATCAGTGCGATTGGCCAGGCAGCGAGTCCGCGGTTGGCGAATTATTATGCGGATGAGGATGCGTCGTCGTTTGTTTCCTTGCTCGCGCGTATGGCGTTGATTGGCCTGGGCGTGGGGCTCGTTGGTATTGCAGCAGCGTTGTTGTTTGGTAAGTTTTTGCTGACCGTGATGTACGGCGCAGCGTTTGCGGTCAATGTGGATGCGTTTGTCTGGATCATGATTGCGGCCACACTGACCAACGTCACTTCGTGCCTTGGTTACGGTATGACAGCGATGCGGTATTTTCGCGTGCAGCCGGTGATTTTTTCGCTGATCGGTGGCATCAGTCTGTTGGCGTGCTATTGGCTGATTCCGCGCTACGGATTGCTGGGTGCAGTGTGGGCCTTCAATATTTCGTTGGGTTTTCAATTGGTGTTTTCGCTGGCGATCAATGTTTATGGAATTCAGAGCGTCCGCGGTAGGTCGAGCGCCAAAGCCGTGGTAAGCTCCGCCGGCGTTTGAGCAGAATTTTTATTCATCTTGCAGGTATCGTGATGCGTCTACGAATGTTTGATCGTTGTAAACGAGCTTTTGATTTTGGAGCATCGACGGTGGGATTAGTCGCCGTTTCGCCCATTTTACTCGCTACGGCAGCGGCTGTGCGCACGTCGTTGGGTTCGCCGGTGCTCTACAAACAAGAGCGTCCGGGCGTGGGTGGAAAACCGTTTAATTTGTACAAATTTCGGACGATGAAGCATGCGCCGCCGGGTGAGGATGATATCGCGAATCCCGGCGCACGGATTACGCCGCTCGGGCAGTTTTTGCGATCAACAAGCCTGGATGAGCTGCCGACGTTGTTCAATGTGGTGCGCGGCGATATGAGTCTGGTCGGACCGCGGCCGCTGTTGATGCGGTATCTGGATCGGTACACCACCGAACAGATGCGGCGGCATGAAGTGCGGCCGGGGATCACGGGTTGGGCGCAGGTCAATGGCCGCAACAACGTAACGTGGGAGCAAAAGTTTGCGTACGACGTCTGGTATGTGGACCACCGTAGCTTTTTACTCGACGCCAAAATCCTTGCGATGACGATGTTGAAAGTCGTCAAACGCGACGGTATCAACCACGAGGGTTTTGTGACGGCGCCAGAATTTATGGGGCTCAGCGATCCGGGATATGTCGATTCACTTTCGATGCTTTATGCCGGCTCGGGACGCTCAGCGCGCAAAATGGCGGCCGGTGCGGAATAAAAACAGGATTCAGGGGGCGGGGAATGGCCAGGCAAGGGGCTACGTTCGTTTTTCGTGCACAAGTTGCAGCAACTCGCCAAATTCCTCGTCTGATTAAAGAAAATCTATGAAGAAAACCCAGAATAGTGACCTTTGTGGCCAGTGTGATCGTATAAGTGAGCGTAGCGGAGCGGTGGTCTCGCTGAGCGAAGTCCGCACGCCCGGGCATCTTGATGCGATTACCGAGCATCTGATCGCATTATTGAAAGAACTCTACGATTCCAGTATTGCCGTTCATAATCAGATGATCTCCAAAAGTCGCGTGTCGGTGTTGAGCGAGCTTACGATCCAGCTCAATATTTACTTCGATCTGGTTCCGCAGGAGCTGCGAAGCGGCGTGTTGACGCCGTTTGCGATTTATGGTCGTTCGGCGGCGCAGGTGTACGGCAAGGAAGTTTTGCAGCAGCGAAACCGGCGGTCGGTGACGGACCGAGAATCGGCTGATTTGCTGGCGCGGCTTCAGGAAAGCCCGTACCAGATATGGTGTTGTCATCATGAAGAAGGTGGAGCAGATCATGCGCATCCGCTGGTCGGGCCGGCGCAGTCGGAGTCAATTCCGATTGCGGGCGTTTTAACGCGCGCCGGTGAGGTTACGCGTGAAAGCGGCTTTTATTCTGGCTGGCCGCTGCATTTTGAAGGTTTCTGGTTTCTGGTCTGCGGTCATGAACACGAGGAACGAACGGTCGAAATCGTTCAGCGAAAGGCCGAGCGCGTTGAGGCCACGAGCGTGGAAGAATTCTGGGATGCGTTTGAGCTTCCGATGGTGCATTTGCTGGTAGATCCGCTGGGCAGTCGGTATCGGAGTACGAATCCGGGGAGCGCGGATAGTCTCTGGCGAGATGAATACAAGCCGAGCCACCGCTCGATTTTGAATCGTGTGCGTGAGGGTATCGAAGTGAGTCTGGCCTCGGAACGCTCCATAACGGCGCATGCTCGGTTGGCCGAGATTGCCCGCGATGAGCTGGAGCGCAGGGCGTTTGTGGACAGTGTTAGCGAAGAGCTCGAAAACGTTTTGTTGGCCAGTCGTGGCATTCGATCGGGTGAAAAGCCGGTCGAAATTGCGGATATCCTGGCGCCGTATCACATGACCAGCGAGGGCGTGCTCAAGGGAACAGAAGGGGTTTTGCAGCATCCGGTCGCGGTACTGCTTTTGGATGACGAATTTTATTTGAAGACGTCGTTTGATCGCATGGCACCGATTCGCGATGGGCTGAAATGGGCGAATGCGCAGTCGCTGGAACATCCCGGGGCGGTCGCGTTTTTGGCGGCCTGGCGCACGTATCAGGGCGAGCAATTCTGGCTGGCAACACATGGCTTTGCGGTGGGTAGCGAAGACCGGCCCGGGCACATCCTGCAAAACTACGGTGGTCCGGGGTATCTGGCTGATTTGTATAGTGTTTTTGATGAGCGTTTTCACGATACGCGCGTCGATCAGCTTCCGATAGCGTCGGGTTCCGTGAATCGTTTTCTTCGCGCTTATGCGGAGAACTACAAGCCCGGGACCGAAATCACGGTGCGTGATTTGCCGGCGCGCGATTACGATTTGCAGGTTCGTGGCGTCGGCGCCCGAACGGCTGCAGACGTGCTCGTGGGTTTGTTGGAGCACGCGCGTAAGTGGCGCTGGGAGCTGAGCGGTCTGGATTATCGTGGCTTCAGTAATTTGAAGGACGGCGTGGATTCCGACGCGGCGGTTTCGCTGCTGGCCGGTCTGGACGATCTGGCGGATCTGTTTGGCTGATCTGCCTGGCAATCGGTAAATCGTGGATTGTTTGACGTGCGTGGGGACGGCTCGAAGACTCTTGTGGCTCACGCGAAGCCGCGAAGATCGCGAAGAAAAACACTGCATATACAAAAAGTTGGGCATGCATGGACGATGCAGCTTTTGCTAGATCGTGTACGAGTCTTTTAGGAGGTTCTTCGCGATGTGGCCGAAAAGTAGTCTGATGCCCTGAGACCCGCATAAACACGGGTCGGCACGGACTTTGCGAAATCAAAAGAGGGTGCCGGGCACGTTGGGCGAGGCTTGCGAAATCAAAAGAGGGTGCCGCTCGCTTCGGGCGGGGCTTGCGGAATGGTAGCGGGGTGCCGATCGCTTCGGGCGGGGCTTGCGAGATAAGAAGAGTGCGCCGGGCACGTTGGGCGGGGCTTGCGAAATGAAAAGAGGTCGCCGGGCGCCTCGGGAGACTATTTTGACGGTTTTTGGGGAATGACTAGAGATCTACAGGCGTGGTGCGTGTTTTGCGCGATGTTTTGGGGGCGATTGTACCGTGGTGACTGGAGGAAACATGGTCGGGGACTTGCGCGGGTAATCGCGGGCAAGCAAGCGAGCGTAAACTATTTTGAGTCTCATGATCGAGATCATAGGGGTGGATGACGCGGGGATCTACATTGCTCTCAGAAGATGACGAGGCCTCGAAATTGAGGACTTCACTTAAATAGATTTCTGAGCATTTGTAAGTAACCGGAGGTTGTCCATGACTAAAATGAATTCGACAAACTTTAGAATGAAAGGGGCCTGGGGCCTGATTGTACTTTTGGTTGGTTTGTTGGCTCTTGCCGGTTGCCAGGCGAACGGTGGTAATTCCACCGGTGAGCAGGCTCAGGCGCAGGCTGTGGGTGAGGTTCACAACTTCACGTTTAACGCAAAAATGACGGGATTCTACGGTGTCGGTGGTGATATCGAAGGCCAGAAAAACCCGGTGTTGAAGGTGAAAAAGGGCGACAAAGTGACGATTACCATCGTCAACGAAGAAATGATGGCGCACGACATCGCACTTGATAAATACGGTGTCAAAAGCGATTCGGTGATGAAGAAAGGCGAGAAAACGAGCATCACTTTTGTGGCCAATGAGAGTGATGATTATTACTGCACGATTCCGGGGCATCGTCAGACCGGGATGGTTGGTAAGCTCGAAGTTGTGACGGATAGTCCGGCACCGGTTGCTGCCGCAGCCACGGCTGTAATTGGAGCGGTTGCTCCGCTGAAACCGGCGAAAACGGTGGATGTGAAGGAAATTGGTGCCAGTGCAACGGACATTCCGGGACCGATTGGCAAGCGTGCACCGAAGCTGGTGGAATTTACGCTGCGGACCACGGAAGTTGTGGCGGAAATGGAAGATGGCACGACGTACGAGTACTGGACCTTTGATGATATCGTGCCGGGACCGCTGCTTCGTGTTCGTGAAGGCGACATGGTCAAAGTTACGATTGTGAATCCGAAAGAAAGCAAGATGGCGCACAGTATTGACCTTCACTCGGCCACCGGCCCGGGCGGCGGTGCAGTGTACACGCAGGTTCCGCCGGGTGAGGAGCGCACGTTTACCTTCCGCGCATCGCACGCTGGACTGTTCATCTACCACTGCGCGACGCCTCACATCCCGACGCACCTTGCACGCGGTATGTACGGTCTGATTTTGGTCGAGCCGGCCAGCGGTATGACCAAGGTTGACAAAGAATTCTATGTCATGCAGGGCGATTTTTACACGACGCACAAACCTGGCACGAAGGGCCATCAGATTCAGGACGATGACCGCCTGTTTGAAGAAG
>JBEBSM010000253.1:0-6097 GCA_040394315.1 Lujinxingia vulgaris | reverse complement strand
CAATACATCGCGCACCGCGATGCGGGGGGGGCCGGTTCCGCCCTACCGGGCCCAGCCCGGCCGCCCCCGCTACGCGCTCGTCGATTTAGGACCGCACGCCATCCGTTATGAGCATCTTGGCGATAGTTTGTAGCTGCATGTTGGAGGTGCCTTCGTAGATCGAACCGATCTTCGCATCGCGATAGAACTTTTCAGCAGGATATTCGCGCGTAAACCCAACGCCGCCATGAAACTCAACACATTTCGAAGCCACTTTTTCCGCAACCTGGCTAGAAATAAGCTTGGCCATCGCAGCTTCCTTCAAAAACGGCAGGCCGGCATCCTTCAAACGCGCTGCGTTATAAACAAGCAAACGCGCGCCTTCCAGCTCAGCAGCAAGCTGTGCGAACTGAAACTGCAGTCCCTGGAAGTTCACCAGAGCCTGACCAAATTGCTTACGCTCGATCATGTGATCAAGCGCAGTTTCAAGCGCACCACGAGCCAGACCAATCATCTGCGAACCGATACCAATACGGCCTTCATTCAACGTTTCAATAGCCGTTTTATAACCTTTTCCGATCTCACCCAGCACGTTTTCACGCGGAACGATACAATCTTCCATGATCAATTCAACGGTTGAAGATGCACGGATCCCCAGTTTGTCTTCCTTTTTACCAACCGAAAAGCCTTCAAAATCACGCTCGACCAAAAACGCCGTGATTCCACGATAACCGGCTGCCGGATCAACCGTTGCGAACACGATATAAAGATTCGCTTCCGCACCGTTGGTAATCCACAACTTGTTACCAGTCAGCTTGAAGTGATCTCCACAATCTACAGCACGCGTCGAAAGCGCAAACGCATCCGAACCGCTGCCTGCTTCGCTCAACGCATAACTTCCGACCCATTCCGAACACAATTTCGTCAGGTATTTTTGTTTCTGCTCTTCCGTCGCCCAGCGAACAAGCGCGTTATTCACCAACGTATTTTGCACGTCGACGAACACCGAAACGCTCGGATCTACAACAGCCAGCTCTTCAATCGCCAAAATCGCGGTCATAAACGAGCTACCCGATCCGCCGTACTCCTCGGGAACTTCGATACCCATCAATCCCAGCGCGAAAGCCTTGTCGATGATCGAGCGGTCAAGTGTTTGAGCGGCATCCATTGTCTCAACCAGCGGCTTAACCTCCGCACGAGCGAAAGCGCGAACAGCTTCCTGAAACATGGATTCATCTTCGGAAAAACGAGTCAGCGGACGATGCGTCATGTTGATACCTTCAATTATTACGGTCTATTAAGAAATTTACGCCTGCAATTCGATTCAGACGACGACTTTACGCAAACTGTGTAGCCCTTCACCCCACGTTTTGGCAAGCGCTGGCGCGGCCTGTGCGACAAATTGGGCACTTGACAGCCTACGCATCTGACCGTAATTAAGAATCATTCTAAGCGACACCCAATTTGGTGAGCGCGATGGAATTAATTAGCAGCCTCGATTCGTTGTTGCTGCACAAATGTCCGGACGGTTAAAATGTCCGACAAAAAAATTTCGAACACCTCTATTATTCACTTTTTTCTAAAGGAAAAAAAACATGACGATTACAATCGCTCAGAAAGCTCCTGACTTCAAAACCTCCGCTCTCGTAAAGCGTGAAATCACCGAAATTAGCCTGTCCGACTACGCCGGCAAATGGGTTGTCCTGTTTTTCTACCCCATGGACTTCACCTTTGTTTGCCCGACCGAGCTCGTTGATTTCAACAATCACTACGAGGAATTTGAAGATCGCGACGCTGTCCTTCTGGGCGGAAGCACCGACACGGCCTACAGCCACCTCGGTTGGGTTAAGAGCCACAGCGACCTCGGAAACCTCCAGTATCCCCTGTTTGCAGACGTCACCAAGCAGATGGCCCGCGATTTCGGCGTTCTCGACGAAGAGCAAGGAATTGCATACCGCGGAACGTTCATCCTTGACCCGAACGGCATCGTCCGCTGGATCCAGGTCAACGATCTCAACGTCGGCCGCAACGTCCAGGAAACTCTGCGCGTACTCGACGCACTCCAGACCGATGAGCTCTGCCCATGCGGTTGGGAGAAAGGCGAAGAGACCATTCAGCTTTAATTCTCAAAGCTCGTAACAAATCTGCGGCGGCCCCAACGGCCGCCGCATTTTACGCTCGTCTGAATTTCTTCCTAAACACACACACCCAAAATTAAGGAAAAACTATGGCTTGGTTAACCGCGTTGACCGACGAACAGATGAATGACGACCAGCGCAAGGCTTTCGATCGCGCGCTTGGAAAACTTGGCCTCGAATCCACCGACGAACGCGCCAACTGGCTACGCGTTCTCGCCAATTCGCCAGAATTCCTCAAAGACACCTACATGAACCTTGAGCGCGCTGTTTTTGCCGACGCCAAGCTTCCCGCCAAATCCAAAGCCCTCCTCGCCACCGTTGTCGCATCCCACAACGGCAACGCCGAGCTGGCCGAGTTTTTCGCCGCCCGTGCAGAAGCCGCCGGCTACACCCGCGAACAGATCCACGAAGGCGTCGGCATGGCCGCCACCAACACCGCCTTCAACACCTACTACAAATTCCGCTCACTCGCCGAAGGCGAAGAATTCGCAGGCTTCAACGTAGGTCTGCGCGCAAGCCTTTTTGTCAAATCGTCACTCGGAAAAGCGTTCGCCGAACTCCTTTCAATCGTAATCTCCTCTGCCAATGGTTGCCCGAGCTGCGTTAAAGGCCACGTCCAGGTCGCTCAGCAAACTGATGTCTCCAAAGACCAGATCGATGAAGCCGTGCGCACCGCCGCCATCGTTCAGTCCATCGCATCTTTCCTCGGCTAAAACGCCTGCAACAAACCGGAATCCAATCCCCCTCCCGGATTCCGGCCATTTCTCTCAAAACAAGCCCTCGCCGGGCTTCTTTGCTTTGTTTTGTTTTGCTTTCCTTCGCGGCAATTCGCGCTTTCGCGCCTTCGCGTGAGCCTTTTTCCCTGGCTGTGCTTTACCCCCCGATCGAACTAGTCATTTCCAAATAAATGACATAGTTTATGCCGCGATTCGCGTGTGTATGTTTTATAGTAATTCATTCAATCGACATCAAAACTTTTTGAAAAATCCGGTGTTAAGGGAGTTTTAAATATGACGTATGTTTACGATGCAGTTGCCACTGGCGAAGACCGTGTACCCATCGCAATTATCGGCGGCAGCGGCCTGTACGAACTCGAAGGTCTGGAAATCCTCGAAGAACGCCAGATCATGACCCCCTACGGCGCACCAAGCGCGCCGATCCTCATCGGAAAACTCGGCGACCGCCGCGTTGCCTTTCTTCCCCGTCACGGAAAAGACCACGAATACAACCCCTCCCAGGTCCCCTACCGCGCCAACATCTGGGCACTAAAAAGCCTCGGCGTCTTCTGGATCGTCACCGTCAGCGCCGTCGGATCTCTCAAAGAAGAAATCGCCCCCGGCCACTTTGTGATACCCGACAACATCATCGACAAAACCTACAAACGCGACAACACCCTCTACGACGAAATGGCCGTACACGTTGAACTCACGCGCCCATTCCACCCGATGTTGTGCGAAGTCCTGTACGACGCCGTCAAAGCCGAAGGCATCACCGTACACAACGGCGGAACCGCCATCTGCATGGAAGGCCCCGCATTCAGCACCCGCGCCGAAAGCAACATGCACCGCGCCTGGGGCGCCTCGATCATCGGCATGACCTCCATGCCCGAAGCCCGACTCGCCCGCGAAGCCGAAATGTGTTATGCAACCATCGCACTTACGACCGACTACGATGTCTGGAAAGACAACGAAGAAGTCGACGTTTCATCCGTCATCGCAACAATCAAGAAAAACGTGAACAACGTCCGTCAGGTTTTGAAACGCGTCATCCCCGCAATTCCTCTCGAACGCGAAGCCGAATGCGACGCCGGCAAAGCGCTTGCCTTCGCAATCATGACCAAACCCGAGAAAATCTCCGAAAAGACCCGCCGCGAATTGGGCGTTTTTCTGGATAAATATCTCCAAGACTGATAGCTGCAATGAGGGCGCTATGAAAAAAGATTGCCCACAACTTCTCGAGCTACTCGTCGATTACCTCGAAGGAGATCTTCCCGAAGCACAATGCGCCGAACTCGAACAACACATCGGCCAATGTGCTCCATGCGAAATCTTCCTCGAAAACTATCGAAACACAGGCAA
This sequence comes from Lujinxingia vulgaris, assembly GCA_040394315.1. Lineage (GTDB taxonomy): Bacteria > Myxococcota_A > Bradymonadia > Bradymonadales > Bradymonadaceae > JACCWM01. Next base: position 1,902 of record JBEBSM010000253.1, on the reverse strand, counting down.
AGTCTGCAAAAAAGCGCTTTTGCAGACCATGCCAGCACCACTCGAAAACGCGCTACTCGACTACTTGAAATCCAAACTTATCGGCTAAATTAGCCGTTTACACCAATACTTTTGACCGTGAGAATTACCGTGTATCAGCCATTCATGCAGGCAATGTTGTGGACCTGTAAAACCTGTGGATTTGAATACGAAGGCGGACAGCCCAAACAAAACTGCCCAACCTGCGAATCCTACAAAACAAACTTCATCCCATTCCCACAGCACCTCGAAGCCGAAATTCGCACCGCAAACCCAGACGTCCCCTTCAACAACGCCGCCTGCCGTGCAATGCGTCTTGAACTCATGAAAGAACACAAAGTCGCCGAGCGCTCCAACGTCGCCGGCCGTATTTTGCCAAGCGTATCCGGCGAATACATCAACCCCTCCGAAGTTTGAGTTAAAACAACACATTGACACGTTCAGCGGACACACGCCCACTGGCCGAGCGCATGCGCCCGGCCACCCTCGAGGCTTTCGCCGGCCAGCACCACCTGCTCGGCCCCGGCAAAATTCTATCCAACGCCCTCAACCGAAACGCCCTCCCCAGCCTCATCCTCTGGGGCCCCCCGGGCTGCGGAAAAACCACCCTCGCTCGCTTACTCGCTGAAGCCGTCCGCGCAGAATTCATCCCCATTTCTGCCGTGTTGAGCGGCGTCAAAGACATCCGCGAAAACGTCAGCCACGCCGCAAAAATGCGCGGCCTCCTCAATCAGCGCACCGTTTTATTCGTCGACGAGATCCACCGCTTCAACAAAGCCCAACAAGACGCGCTCCTACCCCACGTCGAAAACGGCACCATCACCCTCATCGGCGCCACCACCGAAAACCCCAGCTTCGAAGTCAATTCAGCCCTGCTTTCCCGCTGCCGAACCGTCGTCTTAGAAGCACTTGACGAAAAGTCCATTTCCGACATCATCGATCAAGCCCTCACCGACGAACACAAAGGCTTAGCCCGCCTCAAAATCACCCTCAACGACGACGCCCGCGCCGCCATCCTCCAGGCCGCCGACGGCGACGCCCGCGCAGCCCTCAACACCCTCGAAATCGCCGCCGACGCCATCGCCCACCGACCCGAAGCCGAGCGCATCATCACACGCCCCCAGGTCGAAGAAGCCGTCCAACGCCGCATGGTAAACTACGACAAGGCCGGCGAACAACACTACAACACCGTCAGCGCCTTCATCAAAAGCATGCGCGGCGGCGACCCCGACGCCGCCCTCCACTACATGATCCGCATGCTCGAAGGCGGCGAAGACCCACTTTTCGTCCTCCGCCGCATGGTCATTTTCGCCAGCGAAGACGTCGGCAACGCCGACCCCCACGCCCTCCAAGTCGCCATGACCGCCACCCAGGCATTCCAATTCATGGGCATGCCCGAAGGCGTCCTCCCCATCACCCAGGCCGTCCTCTACCTCGCCACAGCCCCCAAATCCAACACCGCCCTCACCAGCTACGCCCTCGCCCGCAAGGACGTCATGGAATTCCCCAATCTCCCACCACCCAAACACCTCCTCAACGCCCCCACCAAACTCATGCGCGACCTCGGCCACGGCCGCGGCTACAAATACCCCCACAATTTCTCCGGAAACTACGTCACCGACGTCAATTACCTCCCCGACCGCCTCAACGGCCGCCGCTACTACGAACCCACCGAAAACGGCCACGAAGCCCACATCGCCCAACGCCTCCGCACCTGGCGCAACGATCCCCAAGACCCCGAATAACCACCCCACCGCAAACCACCCAACCCTCAAACCACCCCACCGCAAACCACCCAACACCCAACCCACCACCCCGGGATCCCGGGGAACCCCCTGCGTAACCCGCCTCGGTGGTAGCCCCGAGGGAAGAGGGGGGTGGCGA
>JBEBSM010000252.1:0-6098 GCA_040394315.1 Lujinxingia vulgaris | reverse complement strand
GACGACGCTGCACCGAACAATCGCGCTCAAACAAATGAACGACATTGCCATGCGTATCGGCCAGCACCTGAATCTCGACGTGCTTTGGATTGACGACGTATTTTTCCAGATACACCGCACCGTTTCCAAACGCGCTCAACGCCTCGCGCTTGGCACCGATAAACGCGGCCTCCAGGTCTTCGGGACGGTCCACGCGACGCATTCCCTTACCACCGCCACCGGCCGCCGCTTTTACAAGCACCGGAAAACCCATCTCGTCGGCCAACTTCTTGATGACGTTTACGTCCTCAATCGCTTCCTGCGTACCCGGCACAAGCGGCACGCCTGCCTCGAGCATGAGCTGGCGAGCACGGGTTTTTTCGCCCATGGCGTCGATTGCTGCGGCGGTTGGACCGATAAATACAATCCCGGCCTGCGCGCACGCGGTCGCAAAACTCGCGTTTTCACTCAAAAAACCGTAGCCCGGATGAATCGCCTGCGCGCCGCACTTTTTCGCGATATCCAAGATAACATCGCTCTTCAGATAGCTCTCTGCGCTTGGCGCCGGCCCAACGCAATAGGCTTCGTCAGCCATACGCACGTGCAATGCACGGCGGTCGGCTTCGGAATAGACCGCAACGCTGCGGATCCCCAGCTCTTTCAAAGATCGGATAATTCGAACGGCGATTTCGCCGCGATTTGCAATCAATACTTTGGTAAACATGACCTCTCCCAAGAAAAAAACGCGCCCTGGTCAACGCGCGGGGACGTTACCAGAGCGAAATGGTGAGGTCTAGCGGGCGTTAACGCCCTGTGGTGATTTTAACGTCTTTCAATCACGACTTGTCTAACAGACGCGCAATAATTGATTGTTTGGCCTCACTATCGACCAATTCAACGTCTTCATCGATCATCACGCTGCCCTGAATCGGCTGAGCTTTCATGCTTTCGATCAAAAACTGCTCGATCATCGCAAGCTTCACGCGAGTATCTTCATTTGCGCCCACGCCAAACTTCAGCACGTGGTCATCTCCCTCGCTCAAACCGTGATGCATGCGTAAAACCTTCTCTTCTTGCGGCGACAATATATCCAACGATTGGCCACCCGGCGTAGTCGCACGCTCGGTCGTCGTCGTTGTCGTTGTGCTCGTCCGGGTCTGATTGTATTTATCGTTACTCAACGTAAAATCCTCCACTGATGCATCCAGTAAGCGCCGACACGTAAAATGTGTCGTAAATCCGTGTGTCCACATAAGAAAAGCATCCATAAGCCCAACACCCGCGTTCACACACTTCGACTTTATAGAGTCTCAAGGATCAGTAGGCAAATTTTTTACCTTAAATAACCCCATTTCAACCCACATTCGCCCGACAAGCGCCAAAACCCTGACATTTCCCCCGAAAACACCCGGTTTTCTACGAATTTTACTCCCTTTTCAGGGACTCTTTGCCCGCGCTAGCACCCCAATCTTCATTTCCAGCAAGTCCCGGCAGTCACCCCGTCGGGTAATCCGCTACCTAACTCCCCCAAAACCGCTCCAAACCCCCGGAACTTTGATTTGGCTGCCCGCTCACTACATTTAACGCCAGGCGGCTACGCGTCGCTCAAGTAATTGCTCTACTTTTTCCCCCACGAGTACATCATGGCACAACCTAATCCGAGCGATTTTGACGAACAAGCCGGACACCTCGGCCAATCTCTCGACGACCTAATTTTTCCGGCCGATAAACGTCAGATTGTCAGCTTTGCACGTTCCAACGGCCTCAATTCGGAGATGATATCGGTCATCGAAGATCTACCGGACCGGCAATACCAGGACCTGCGTGACGTCCTTGCCCATTTCATGGGCGGCACCGACCGCACCGAAACCCACGAGGAGTCTTCCGCCAATCCACTCGCCTAACTTTTTTTGCACTTTCACAACAGGAGTTCTTTATGACAATGAACAGTCAACCCGAGCTCGAAGAGCAAAAACGCCAGATCATCCTGGCCATTCAAGGACTCATATTTCCGGCCAATCACGAGGAGCTTGTACATTGCGTACGCTCCAATCACCTCAATCAGAACATGCTCGCGCGCGTCGAAGCGCTACACGAACGCCAATACTTCAGCCTCCACGATGTACTCGCGTATCTTGTCGGGGACACCGACAGCTCCGAAGGCGAATACGAGAACGCCTCCACGCCCTCATTCTAAACATTTTCAATATTCTAAAAGATGACTTTTTGCACAATTTGCACGCATTTCGTCGTAAGCTGCTCAAAAGTCCGTTTTTGCGTTGTGAAGCGAGTCGATAAGGCATCGACTCGTTTCGCTTAACGACCCGGGTTTTTAGACCCGCCATCGAGAAACTTCACGCGCTGCCCCATTTCCCTCGATAGAGCATCGAGAAACTTCACGCGCTGACCCATTTCCCTCGATAGAGCATCGAGAAACTTCACGCGCTGGCACATTTCCCTCGATAGAGCATCGAAAACCGTCATCTGCACGGACGAGAGACTCTGCGGGAAGGTAGCCCTACGTCTATCCACGCCGGATTGCGTCCAATTTACGATCATCTACCAAACCAGGGGAACCGCTGCGTGCCACCGCTTGTCGAGAAGATGGATGTGGGATAAGGTGCGGCGCGAAACGCACTGTGGCAAAAACTCCGATTGTAAGGTCATGATATGCCAACGAAATATCAAGTTCCCCGCGTCCCGTCTGTCGATCAAATTTCGGTCGAAGAGCGTGCCGCCTCATTTACCACGCGAAGCATCAAGACCGAGTCGAAATTGGCAGGGCTAAAGATGGTCGCGCAGATGATCGACCTGACCACGCTTGAGGGTAACGATACCCCGGGCAAGGTCGAAATGTTGTGTCGCAAGGCGCGCAATCCGGGCTCCGGTTGTCCGCCGGTCGCGGCCGTTTGCGTGTACCCGACGATGGTTCCTGTCGCCAAACGCGAGCTGGAAGGAAGCGGTATTCATATCGCGGCCGTCGCTACGTACTTCCCAAGCGGCCAGGCCAGCTTGAAGGAACGACTCGATGAAGTCCGTCGCACGGTTGAAGCCGGCGCTGACGAAATCGATATGGTCATCAGTCGCGGTGAGTTTCTGGCCGGCGAGTATGGCAAGATTTATGATGAAATCGCGGCGACCGTGGAAGCCTGCGGACCGGCTCACCTGAAAGTCATTCTGGAAACCGGCGAACTGGTTACCTACGACAATGTGCGTCTGGCCAGCCAGATTGCGATTGATGCAGGCGCGCATTTTATTAAAACGTCGACCGGAAAAGTTTCCCCTGCCGCCACCATGCCGGTGACGCTGGTGATGCTCGAGACCATTCGCGACCACTTCCTGAAAACCGGGAAAATGGTCGGCATGAAGCCCGCCGGTGGGATTCGCACCTCGAAGCAGGCGCTGCATTATCTGGTGATGGTCAAGGAAACGCTCGGCGATGCGTGGCTCGATCCGGACTGGTTCCGATTCGGCGCGTCGTCTCTGCTCAACGATGTTTTGATGCAGATGGAAACGCGCAAAACCGGCCGCTACCACTCCGAGCGTTATTTGAGCATGAGCTAAAACGCTCACGCACGCGCACCAGACATTAGAAATCTAAAAAGATATCGAGAGATATTGGAAAATATGGAGAGTCGGATGAGTAAACCTGAATCTAGCTCGGTTCGCGACCTGTTGTTTGGCAATCTGTGGGACTATTCACCGTCCCTGGAATCGACCAGCAACGTCATTATCAAGCCGCGTTACGGACATTTTATTAACAATGAATTCGTCGACGGCGAGAATTATTTTAAGACGATCAATCCGGCGACGGAAGAAGTTCTGTCGGAAATCGCGACCGCTGACGATAAAGCCGTAGCCAAGGCCGTGGAAGCTGCACGCAAGGCGTACGACAAATACTGGCGCCCGATGAGCGGTCAGGAACGCGCAAAATACATCTATCGCATCGCACGCTTGATGCAGGAACGCGCTCGTGAGCTGGCGATCGTCGAAACCATGAACGGTGGAAAGCCGATCAAGGAATCACGTGATTTTGACGTCCCGATGGCGGCCGCGCATTTCTTTTATTACGCAGGCTGGGCCGACAAACTTCAGTATGCTTTCCCAGGAACCGAGGTCGATTCGCTCGGCGTCGCCGGCCAGATTGTTCCGTGGAACTTCCCACTGTTGATGGCTGCCTGGAAAATCGCTCCCGCACTCGCGGCTGGAAACACGGTTGTCTTGAAACCGGCCGAAACCACACCGCTCAGCGCGATGTTTTTGGCCGAAATCATTCAGGAAGCCGACCTTCCACCCGGTGTTGTGAACTTCGTGAACGGCGCAGGTTCGACGGGCGCTGCGATCGTGAATCATCCCGACATCAACAAAATCGCGTTCACCGGATCGACGGCCGTTGGCAAAAACATCCAGCGCTCGATCGCCGGTAGCCGCAAAAAGCTCACGCTTGAGCTGGGTGGCAAGGGCGCGAACATCGTGTTCGACGACGCCTCGCTCGACCAGGCTGTCGAAGGCATCGTGAAGGGCATCTACTTCAACCAGGGCCACGTCTGCTGCGCCGGTTCTCGCCTGCTCGTTCAAGAAAACATCGCCGATGTTGTGATCGAGAAGTTGAAGCACCGCATTTCGACGCTGCGCGTTGGAGATCCGCTCGACAAAAACACCGACGTCGGTGCGATCAACTCCGCCGCACAACTTGCGCGCATCAAGGAAATGGTTGCAATCGGCGAGGAAGAAGGCGCGGTTAAGCATGAAAGTGCGTGCCTGCTTCCGGACAAGGGATTTTTCTTTGCTCCGACGTTCTTCACCGGCGTTACGCCCTCGCACCGCATTGCGCGCGAAGAGATCTTCGGACCTGTGCTCTCGGTTTTGACCTTCCGCACGCCGGAAGAAGCTGTCGCCAAGGCCAACAACACGCCGTACGGCCTGGGCTGTGGCGTGTGGACCGACAAGGGCAGCAAATTGTTCAAGGTCGCAAGCGAACTGAAGGCCGGGATCGTGTGGGGCAATACGTACAATAAATTTGACCCGACCAGTCCATTTGGCGGCTACAAAGAGAGCGGATTTGGCCGCGAAGGCGGCGTCCACGGCCTGTTGTCTTATCTGGAGGTACGCTGAAATGGTTGAGAATCTGAGTAAAAAAGAATCCAAGAAAGCGAAGAAGTCTGAAAAGATGGAAAAGATCGAAAAATCAGACGTGGCAACTCCATCTGCGCGTTTGAGCGTGCAAAAAACCTACAAGCTTTATATCGGCGGCAGTTTTCCGCGCACCGAAAGCGGACATTATCTGCCAGCGACCAACCATAAGGGAGAATTCGTGGCGAATATCTGCCGTGCATCGCGAAAAGACTTCCGTAATTCCGTGGTTGCCGCCCGTTCAGCACAGCACGGCTGGGCGGCACGCAGTCCATTCAACCGCGGCCAGATTTTGTACCGGATGGCCGAAATGCTCGAAGGCCGGCGCGCCGGTTTCGAGAACATTCTGGTGGCGCAGGCTGGCTACAAGCAGGCTGCGGCCGAAAGCGAAGTCAGCGCAGCGATTGATCGTCTGCTCTGGTACGCCGGATTTGCCGACAAATTCGTGCAGCTTTTCAGCACGACCAACCCGGTTGCATCCGCGCACTTTAACTTCACGATGCCCGAAGCAACCGGCGTGGTGACGATTTTGGCGCCGCCGACCGCACCGCTTCTCGGCCTGATTTCGGCCATGGCTCCGGTGATCGTTTCTGGAAACACGACGGTTATCGTTGTCGACAGCGCGACGCCAACCATCGCCATGGAACTGGCCGAAGTTCTGGCTGTCAGCGACCTCCCGGGCGGTGTCGTGAACATTCTCACGGGTCTGCGCGGCGAGTTGATCAAGCACATCGGCGGCCACATGGATGTGGATGGGATCTTCAGCTTTGGATCGAGCGACGACGAGCGCCGCACGATTGGAATCGAAGCTGCTGAGAGCGTAAAACGCGTCAAGTTCATCGACGATGTTTCCGCCGACGCGTGGACCGCGAGCAACATGCAAAGTCCGCAGTGGATCGTACCGTTCGGCGAATTCAAGACGGCCTGGCACCCGATGGGGTCGTAATCACCGGGTGCGTAAGAAAAGGATCGAAACTGATGTTTCC
>JBEBSM010000251.1:0-6133 GCA_040394315.1 Lujinxingia vulgaris | reverse complement strand
CGACATCATCGGTAACTCGGATCGCGTATCCACCACCTACGAGCACCTCCACGAGGACGTCGTTCGTGGCGACATCTTGCTGCTCGACGACGGCTTAATTCGTCTTCGCGTCGTCGATGTTCATGGCCACGATGTACAGACCATCGTGGAAGTTGCCGGTATCCTTAAAAACAACAAGGGTATCAACCTTCCCACGGCCGCTGTTTCCGCCCCCAGCCTCACGGAAAAGGATAAAATCGACCTCGACTTCGGCATCGAACTTGGCGTCGACTACCTGGCTCTCAGCTTTGTACGCTCTGCTCTGGATATCCATCAGCTGCGCACACACCTGCCTACCTCGCTCAACAACAGCATCAAAATCATCTCCAAAATCGAAAAACCGCAGGCCATCATCGAGCTTGAAGATATCATCTCGGTTTCCGACGGAATCATGATCGCACGCGGTGATCTCGGCGTGGAAATGCCGCCAGAACAAGTTCCCATGATTCAAAAAATGGCGATCGCCAAAGCCAACGCCATGGGTCGCATCACCATTACTGCAACGCAGATGTTGGAATCGATGACGGAAAACTTCCGCCCAACCCGTGCAGAAGCCTCCGACGTCGCCAATGCCATCATGGACGGCACCGATTCCGTCATGCTTTCCGGTGAAACTGCCGCCGGAAAATACCCGATCGAAACCGTTCGCATGATGGCCAGCATCATTGAAGACGTTGAGAAAAGCTCACGCTTTCGCGCCCGCACCGAACCGCAGCCAACCAGCCACCTGCGCACCTTCCCCAACGCCGTCGCAAAAGCAGCCACCATCGGTGCCGAAGAGCTCGACGTATCGGGCATCGTTGTACTCACCAATTCCGGCGCTACCGCACGCCTTCTCACAACTTACCGGCCTCGCCAGGTAATCATCGCCTGCACGCCACACGAGCGCGTTTACCATCAGCTCGCGCTATACTGGGGCGTTGAACCCTACATGCTCGATATGTTCGACAACACCGACAAAATGCTCGAGTGCGTCGAAGAGCTCATGCGCAAAGAGCGCAACGGACAACCCGGCGATGAAATCGTCGTACTCATGGGTTCTCCCGCCGGAAAAGAGTCCGAAACCAATCTGATCAAGTTCCATCGACTCTAAAAAAAAGGCGCTATCTCCAATAAAAATTGAAGATAGCGCCTTTTTTTGTTTCAGTGCTTATGCACACTTAAATAGCGTCAGAACAAATCAAGTCAGCTCAGCTCAGCTCACCACACGGTTTCGTCCGGCCTCTTTGGCCTGGTACAACCGATCGTCCGCCAGCTTGATGAACGTAAAACAATTGTTCTCGCTCGATGGCTCGTTGCGCTCACTCGGCGGTACGCGCTGCAAATACTCCTGCACGTCAGCTACGCCCATCGACAACGTAATGGGGATATCTACCTTATCGAACGTAAACGGTTCGTTGGCTACGATTTCGCGCAACTTATCAGCCAGAATAAATCCGTGCGCCTTATCGATCTCAGGCAGCAACAAGATAAACTCCTCGCCACCATAACGCGCAAAAATATCGTCGCGGCGGATATGGCGCACAATTCTCTGTGCACACTGCTTGAGAATATGATCGCCCGCCAGATGTCCGTAGGTATCGTTAACCGGCTTGAAATGGTCGATATCAATCATCACCAGCGTTAACGCTCGGTTATAACGGATACACCGACTCATCTCGCGTTCCATCTCTTGCAGAAAATAGCGCTTATTGAAAACCTGCGTGAGACCGTCCGTTGTTGTTAAACGGTAAATCTCATCGTGATAGGCCGCTTCAATATTGCTGCCGGAGATGAACTTAAAGATCGTTCGGCCAACTTTGACCAGATCGCCTTCTCTCAAGTGATGGGAAGTAATCGTCTGATCATTTACGTACGTACCATTCGTGCTGCCAAGATCGCGTACGATAATCTTATCACCCTCCGTTTCAATAACGGCGTGATTTCGCGAAATTGATTCTTCATCGATCTGAATATCAACCTTGCTCGAACGGCCAATAATCGTAGCGGTTTGCGTCAGATTATGTTTTTTGCCAAGGTCCGCACCATTAATTACCACCAGACATGCTTCTAAAGCATTGCCTGGCTTGATGGGCAGCTGACTGATGACCGTGACGACTGTACTATCCTTGACCATACTCTTGTTCTTCGTTGTCTGTTAATTCGAGCGTCCGCTACCTGAGTGGTTCACGAATGAACAATCAAGATACCGTCGCAAGTTTCAACCAGATTCATACCATCCAAATAGCTATATGCGAGAAGGCTCGTTGAGAACGATTAGAACAGACTTCAGACAGGAATGCAAAATAATCTCCATTTCTACGTTATCTGAAGCACTTAAGCCCACTTTTCAACGACCTTCCCTTCATCAATAAGGTATTAACCTCATTTTGATTCGGAAAAGTTCGCAATCGCCGCATACTTTTCAAATCCCGGACGTCCGAGCAAACCATGCGCTACTTTCTTACCCAGCTCAACGCCGGGCTGATCAAATGCGTCAATGTCCAACAACTCGCCCATCAGCGCAGTCACCATTTCCCAGCAAAACACAAAGCCACCCAGAGCGCCCGGCTCCAGACGCTCGAAAATCAGCCGTGACGTCGGACGCCCAGCCTGTCGCAGCGCCGCACGTGTTCCAGCAAGCTCGGCCTGCAAAACCTCATTAAGCGTGCGCCCCGAAAGGTGCTGAATACTCTCCGGAAGCTTTGGATACTCCGGAATCCGCAAATCAACCTCAAATTCGTTGACCTCCACAAACAAAACGTGTTTATCGCGAGGGCCTTCCATATACAATTGAACCTGGCTGTGCTGATCGACAACCCCCCAGGCCTTGATCGGCGTTTGCCCGACATTAACCTCGGCCCCCTGACGATTCACAGCCTTGCCCAGACTTTCTGCCCAGAGTTGGCGAAACCAATCCACCATTGACAGCATCTGATCGCTGTAACTCATCATCACAACCTGGCTGATTCCGGCCGAACACAACAAATACTGATCGGCCGCCAGCTGCATCGCCACATTCTTGGCCAGCGTATCGTCATGGAGCGCACTTTCACGAACAGTCCGTGCGCCTTCCAGGAGCTCTTCAAGCGGATAGCCTGCCAGCGCCAGCGGAACCAATCCAACGTTCGTAAATACGCTAAAACGACCACCCACGTTGGGAGGAACATCAAACGAATCAAGACCCATCGATTCCACCAGTGGACGCAAGCTACCGGCTGTCGGATCGGTAATCGCCACGAAATGTCGCGACGCATTCTCCTCGCCGACAGCCTTCACGACCCGATCGTACGCTATCCAGAACAACCCCATGGTTTCCAGCGTCGTACCGCTCTTTGTAATCACCAAAAAAAGCGTAGTTTCAAGCGTAAGGCCGTCCAACAATCGCTTAATCGTGGTCGGATCGATATTTTCCGCACAATGTGGACGCAGTCCACTGCAATCTTCCTGGCGAGCTGCGTCCAAAATCGCGCGCGTGCCTAGGTTTGATCCGCCAATACCGATTACGACCTGATCTTTAAAGCCCTGCTCACGCTTCGTTTGTGCCCACTGCTGCAACTCCTTAACATCGTGATCCGGACTACCGATGAAGCCTAACTCGCCGTTTTTATAGCGCTCCCCAAGTGCACGTCGTCCTGCATTCAAGCGTGGCAACAACGCTTCACACGCAGCCTGATCAACGCCCACTTCGCTACCCACAACGTCACTTCCCAGTCCGGCTCGCTCGTACCTAAGGTTTTTCAGCATATTTCAATTCTCCAAACTCTATAATTAGCAATCTACTTCAACCATTTCAGCCAAAAAAACACACAATATATCACCAGCATCCTGTTGACGGGCCAGTCGTGGTACAATCATAAAAGTAGAGACGGTGCACACTACTTATTTCTAATCTCATGCGCAACATCCAGACCTATCGCCCCGATGATTCAGCTTTGAATACGGACGTCTCCTATTCATGAATTTCCAACCCCGACATCGCGCACCTGCTTACCGGCTGCTGGCTGTCGTCCTCTTCATTTCGGCGCTGGCCCATATTCCAATCGTTGCGCTTATCCTCTTTCTGGCGCCCGGAGACGACCTCCTGGACCCGTCTGAACTCCGCACGAAAGACGACTTCACAGTCCAGCTCGTCGAAGAAGAACCCACACCGACCAAATCCCGTCAATACCTGCAACTTCCGCGCACCGAACCCGAAGAAACTCCCGACGAAGCTGATTTTGAAGCCCGCCACGCTCAAAAAGTCGAGCGCCAGACCGTAAACCGCTCAAAACCGTCCCCTCTCCCCATTGCGGCAGTACGACCGGCGCCGACACAACCACCCATCAAACGCTCCGCGGCAGAACAACCCACGCCCGAACACGTGATGCCGCCCGAAAAAAACGTCGAAAAGCCATCCAAAGCCGAAGAACCGCAAAAGCAGGAAGAAGCACGCCCGGAAGACATCGGCCCGATTCGCAGCAAAGAAAAATCAATCGATGTTCCCGCCCCACCCTCACCCGATCCCTCAGAGCTTTTTCCGAAAACCTCTGACCCTTTTATCGCTCAACAAAACACCGGCGGCGGTCACGATAATCACATTCCCGACGTCGAAGAAGGCCAACGCACACTACTCAATCGTCATCGCACAAAGTACTGGGCGTTCTTCGATCGTATCGTAAATCAGGTTCGTGACAATTGGAATGGTACCGATGTGTATCAACGCCACGATCCCGACGGATCTACCTACGGCGTTCGCGACCGTGCAACGACCTTGCGCATCGCCCTGCGCGGCGACGGAAGCGTCCACAATATCTGGATTTCAAGCTCGTCGGGACTGGATCACCTGGACAAAGAAGCAATTCGCGCCATGCGTGCGGCCGCGCCGTTTTACAACCCGCCCGCTGATCTCAAAGATAAAGATGGCCTTATCCTATTTTCCTTCACCTTCTTTATTGAAATTCGCGGCGACGACTCAAGAAACATGCGAATAAAGTGGCGGCCATAAGCCAAAAACAAGCCAACACGCTCGCTTTTGCTTCCACAACCACGACCACTTCTAATGCGATGTTCACGGGGTGCAAAACGCTAAGAATCGCTCCGTTTAAGAACATTCTAAGCGTTCCACCCCGTTCTACAGAGTTATTATGCTCAGATTAATTCGACAAAAGCCCCGCAAGTCGATCAATCGATGCACGTCCCGTCATTTCTGTCGTCGCGATAAGCAGCCGCTCCGCCCATTCAGGCCGTACGCGTCCCAGATCATAACCCGCGACAATCCCATACTCGAGCGCTTCGTCGATAATCTTTCGCGCAGACGACGGTAATTCGACCACAAACTCATTAAAAAACGGTGCATCGTAAACCGTCGCCACTCGCCCTACGCCGCGCAGTGTCTGCTTTGCGTATTGAGCGCGCGCCATATTTAGCTCGGCCACCTCACGCATGCCCTGCTTACCCAAAAGACTCATATACATCGCTGCAGCCAATGCCATCAGTCCCTGGTTGGTACAAATATTACTCGTCGCCTTCTCTCGCCGAATATGCTGCTCACGTGTCGATAACGTGAGCACATAACCCTCGCGCCCCTCAGAATCGACCGTTCGACCGCTCAAACGCCCTGGCATCGAGCGAATATGCTGCTCACGACACGCGAATATCCCAAGCCCCGGCCCGCCATACGACAGCCCGACGCCAAGGCCCATGCCTTCGCCCACACAAATATCAACGCCAAAAGTGCCCGGCGGTGTCGATACCGCAAACGCATGTGGTTCATTAAAGCATGCGACAACCATTATTTTGTTCGCATGCGCCCACTCTACGATCGCCTCCGGCTCTTCAAGCACTCCTAAAAAGTTCGGCGTTTGAAAAATCACACACGCCACCTCATCCGCATCGCCCGCCGCCGTCCGAAGCGCATCCAAATTCACCCGGCCCGTCTGTTCGTCAAAATCAAACTCGACATAATTACCGGGCTGAAACCGAAGGTACGTCTGCACAACCTGTCGATATTCAGGATGAACACTTTTGCAAACCAGCACCTTTCCACGACGCGTCACACGCTGCGACATCAACGCAGCCTCAGCCGTCGCATGAGCACCGTCATACATCGACGCATTCGCAATCGGCATATCAA
>JBEBSM010000250.1:0-6138 GCA_040394315.1 Lujinxingia vulgaris | reverse complement strand
GTTTCCATCGGCCAGACTGTGATCTTTGCATGGATGACATGCGTCGCCGATACCGTCTTTGGACGTGTCGAGCTGATCAGCGTTCGGTACATACGGGCAGATGTCTTCAATGGTCGGAATGCCGTCACCGTCGATATCATTGGGATCGATGGCGTCACATTCGGTACCTTCGTCAAACGGGCAGGGATCGCAAGCATCGCCGATTCCGTCGTTGTCCGTGTCCGCCTGCTTGCCGTTGTCCACGGGACGCGCCGGGTTGAATACGAACGGGCAGTTGTCCTGGTCATCCGGGATTCCGTCGCCATCGCTATCCGTTGCATTCCCAACACCGGTGTATTCATTGGGGCGGTACGGTACACACGATGGTTCATCAACCGGCTCGCCGCAGAAGAACAGTGCGTAGGCGTTCTGGTTAACAGCGCCTTTGATTGCATCAAGCGTTTTTCCAGCGTCGCGCTTAACGCACAGACGACGCTCGGCACCACAAACATCGATTTCTTCGCAGCCGTTGATTTCGCCGGCAGGTACAAGACCTTCGACAATGTTGGCATCGCCGTAAAGCGGAGCACCACCACGAAGAACCAGGCTGACGTCAGCAGTTTCTGCATCGATTACAGCGCGGTAGGGCTGACGAGAAGAACCATCAAAAATGGTGATGTCAGCAATGTAGCCCTTCATCAACAAACCAATCTGGTTTTCGGCACCCATGGTGATTGCGCCGTTGTAGGTCGCCATCATCCACAATTCCATGTCGCTGAATGTCTTGTTGTAGTGATGCGTGTTGAGATAATCGGCACACTGCAGCTCACGCAACATGTTCATTGAACCGCTGGTGGACCAGTCCGTTCCAAGACCAATTGGCACGCCGTATTGTTTGAAAAGCGTGACGTTTGCGGTGTTTCCGTACAGGTCGATGTTGGTACGCGGTGACCAGACAAGCTTGGAACCATCGGCTGCCATGGCAACGATGTCAGTAGCAGTCAGACCAACACCGTGAATGATCGACGTGTTGGAACGAACCAGGTCCGTGCCGGATTCGCCGTTCAGACACAAAAACTCGTTACGCGCTTCGTTGTCGATACCTTCCGCGATGTGAGGAAGGTAGATGCCGGAGCTCAAGCGCGAAGCCGAGTCGATGGTCGGATAATTGCAGTTGCCTGTGCGCATCGTTCCATTGGAGTCGCCAAGTGGGAAGGTGCGGTAGTCAACATCGACGCCGACCAGGCCTTCGTTGTGGCTGGCTTTGTCGAGGTTACGCAAAAGGCCGGCAGCGGAGCCAGAGCCTGCGATACTCGTTGCGCCGCCAAACAACATGCGCAACTCGCCGTACAAGATGCCATCGTCGGTGTTGTTTGAGCCGGGCGAACCACTGACTCTCTTGTGTCCACGAGCGGCGGTGCGCCAGTCGTGACGGTGGTCAAAGCGTTCGTCACCGTGTTTTGCTGGATTGGCCAACGAAAACGTGAGGTGATCATGGGGATTGATAAGAGCTGGCGAAACGACGCCATCTTTACAAGCGAGAACCGTTGCTTCTGCAGCACCGGCTTCATCGCCGCAATCACAGCCGACGCAGAGGATTTTTTGGTTTTTTCCCTGGCCATCAAGAAGAACGGAGCCGTTCTCAAAAACCGTTGTGCCAGAAAGAATGGTTCCCTGAATCATGGTCAGGGCGTTGGTGCCAGCGGTGACATCACAAAGACGACCGGAGGTTGGGGAGGGAATCGAGGTAGGGCAAGTTACAACGCTTGATACGGGATCAGTAGGGTTTCCGGTGTCGCCGCCTGCATCGCCGCCAGTATCACCACCGTTGTTGCCGCCGGTGTCGTCGTCATTGTTGCCATTGCTACCAACATCGGTAAGTCCGGAATCGCCACCAGGTTTGTTGTTTTTCGGGTCATCATCTCCGCAGCCCATTGTGAGTATGAATAGTAACGAAAAAATTAATAATAATAAGGATGAACCAGGTACTTTTCTCATAAAGCTACGCATTCTTCTCCCTTTACGTGGGTGCTAGTGAATTCTGACATACACAATCGTCAAAAAACCAGGCGTGTAGCCAGGCTCGGAGACGTCAAACACAATCCTTACCTTATTTCACATAATTAAAACATTCTCCCACCATCTATTTTAAGAGAAAGCGCAATTCAGCCGTGAAAACGCGCTTTGTTCGTTGATTTTGGCGGCGTTGGGGCGTCATCAGTATGACGGTTTGAGGCTTTGCTTTCCGAACAGACAACTGTAATGTGCGCCGTGCGGCGTTTAGAAAAACCGCGAACACATGATTAATAATGGAGTAGAAATAATGACGACTTTTTTGCGTTTCCTTGCCGTACTTGCGCTGGTTTTTTCGTTGTCGTTAACGAGCAGCAACGAAGCAGAGGCGGCCGGACCAATGGGCCGCGATTTTGGAATTGGTATCAGTGTCGGAAGTCCGACGAGTTTGACGGGAAAGCTGTATTTGAGCGATGGAGCTGCGATAGATTTTCACGTGGGAACGTACAACACGTATAATCGCAAGCATTATCGAAACTCGTTGTTCCTGGCTGCCGATTATTTGATGGAAGTCTGGCAGTTCGTCGATAATGGCACGTTGCGTATGCCGTTTTATGCAGGCATTGGCGGATTGTTGCAGCTCGGCGTTGGTGACCGTTATTATGGCGGCAATTATTACTATGGTTATTACAACTACGATTTTGGTGTTGGAGCACGCATGCCTGTTGGAACGGCTTTGCAGTTCAAGAAGGCTCCCTTCGAGTTGTATTTGGAAATTGCGCCGACATTGACGTTGTATTTCTACGAAAGCAATGCAGCCAGAGATACGTCTATGCAGGCACATCTGGGCATTTTTAACTTTGCCTTCGGTGCTCGCTTTTACTTCTAAGACTTCGGGTTTGGGTTAAGGTAGAAACAGCGCGGCCCCGCCAACTCTAAAGTTGGCGGGGCCGCGTTTTCACTTCTTGGTCTTGTTAGGGCGCAACGCGCACCCACCAGCTATAGCGTTCTTGAGTGCGGGGATCTTCCTGGCGAACGAACCCGCTGTTTTCAGTAACTTCAGCGGTCAGCTCACTCCATTTTCCGGGTTCTGTATGTGCATTGATAGGACCGGTTGAAAGGCTGAGTGTGGCGGTATCGGCGATGATTTCTCCGCCGATTTTCCACTGGATCTTGTGGCGTTTTGAGCCTTCACGCGTAGGTATCTCAAAGCGCAGCCTATCGGTTGACAGCGCCGTGACGGTTGACGGCGAGTTTGGCGTTACGTCGACGACACTGAAAATACGACGCACCATCTGTTCCGCGCATATCGGACAAAACTCCACATCGGAGCTTTCCATTTTGCATTCATAAGACGCGCGGTAGAGGAAGTCGCAGTTGTACGCGTTTTTGTACACGCCGACCGGATATTGCAGGCTCTGTTTTGTGGGTGTCGGAATCGGTGTTCCATCCTTCAACCAATCTCTCCATTTGAGTGGCGAGGTTGACGTTGGAATGTTCGTGATATTGGCAGGAAGTGGGATCTTAGGTTCATTGAAAAAACAGGGATCACCTGCCGCCATGTATTCGTCGCCGAGCATTCCGAAGGTGTGGCCAAATTCGTGGACGGCCACATCCGGGAATTCACCGCGGTCCCAGGACGTGACGAGCGCTACGTACAGACCGGCAAAGCCTGCACGCTTTTCGGAGTTCGAGAGCATGATGATTTCATCATACGGCACAAGTGCCGCGGTTTCGAATGCCTTGCCGATACTGACGGGCATCGCAACACGGTCCGAAATGTTTGAGACGTCGAGATTAAACTTCTCACCGACGGCCGGGATCACGAAAACTGTATTATAGGTGGTGTCGCGGAATCCCTGTTTACAGTCGGGTCGATTGCGCGTGCAGTCGTATCCGGCGCCGGCTTCGTTGCTTGGCGTCCAGTTAGCCCAGATGTTGAACATATTCTTGTGTTCTTTGAGCGGTGTGGTCGACAGCATACGATCGGCGGTGGCCTGCGCGTCGAGTTCAAACTTTTCGCGCTGAGATTCGGTGTAGCCGTCGCTCAAAATTACGACGTCGATTCGATCTTCTGCCGGACCGCTTTCATAGAGCGCGGTAACTTCTCCGGGAAAACGGACCGGTTCGGCGGCGGCGCTGAGCTCGTTGATTGCGAAGCGAGCGATCTCCACGCGTTTGCCCGACTCATCGGGCAGCGTTAGCACGTAGTCCACGCCGCCTTTGATTCCGGTGGGAACGCGCACGGCGAATTCGACGAGTTCCGGATATTCGTCGGTCACGAGTTTGTAGACCTGGCGAACTGTGAAATCAAAACCAGCCGACTGAGCTAACAATAATTTGAGCAGCTCAAGGGATTGAAAGAGGCTGTTCACCGGCTCTGACCACAAAACTTTGCCGTCTTTGTCGTGAACTTCCGCACGGGTAATCCAGTGGCTGGAGTCCTGGGCAACATCAAGGTCCTGGTAGATTTCGGATTTTACCGATCGAACGAACTCGACTTCGTACGGAGCCGTTTTGTTCGTCGTTACGACTCCTTTCAAAATAACGAGCTGAGCCTGACGGTTTTTTGCTGTTCCTCTACTGACGTCGTCGCGCGAAATCGGGGCAGGTGTCGCTTTCCCTTCAGAATTCGGCTTTTCGTAGCTGAATTGTAGAGATCCGGGCGCGCTAAAGTCGAGATCGTCGTCGGCACAGCTCAGCGCGGTGAGCGAAATAAGCAGTACAAGTAGAACTTTATAAACGGTCGTGATGGTCTGGTTCATTGATTCTCTGGTCTCCGTAAGGCATCGTAGGCAATGGAAATTGCGAATAGAAGTTACGGTAGCGCAGAACGTGACAACGCTCAATGGAATCCAGGCTGTATAGCGCGCGGTTTATCGATGAGCGTAGAGAAACAAGCATCAAAAGGATATCATGACCGGTTATTTAACATTGATCGTGGGTCTACTGGCCGTAATCGGCAGCGTTTGGGTGAGTGTGTGGTTGGCTCGCCGACACCAATTTGTGCCAGGAACGTCGGATGCTGGCGATGGTTTGCGACGTGGCGCTAAGATGCTTGGCTTAGATGATGTGCGTGAATCACAGCTGTTTCAGGCGCGTGTTTTGACGGCCTGGGGCGAGGTCAATGAATTTCGAATCAATTGCGAGCTGTGGGAGCAGGTGCAGACGCCGTTTTACCGTGTGACGATCGGGTTTCCACAGCCGTTGCGGCGTGGGATCCGAATTTCGCGTGACGCAAACGGCGGATTGATGCAACGCGTTTTAGATGAGGATGCGGAGAAAAACTCGACCAACGAAGATATTTTGGTGCAATCGAAGCAAAATATCGGCGAATTACGCTCGTTTTTGCAGGATGACTTGCGACAGCCGCTGGAACACCTGGCTGCGCGGGTGAGCCGGATGCAGATGGGCGATGAATATCTTTATTTGTACGTGAAAAGTCCACCGGACGGGGCGTTTTGTGAGAGCGTTCTGCGCGAGTCGATGGCTGTTGCGACCAAGATTTTCAGCCGTGCAATGGTGTTAGGGCCCAGCAAGTCCACCAAAAAGACAAGCTCCTATGGACAGGCCAAGTCGGAAATGTCTCGCCGAATTAGCGACAGCGTTGTGGGTGAACCGCGCGATGAGCCTGCGCCGCAAACCAGACGCATTACGCTTGCTGCCATGGCCGCTGTTTCTGGTGATGAAGTGGTGAGCGCCGAAACAGTTGGGGAGCAGACGGAATCGGTCTGGGCCAGAAAGCCCGTTGAAGTGGCCGAGGTGCGAGAAGTTGAGATGCACGAACAACAAGCCGATGCCGAATCAGAACCCAAAAAGCAGCTTGATGATCAAGTAGAGGCGAACCGGTCGGCGTCCGCGACATTGCGTGGTGTGGGTATGGAAAGGCAGATGCCGGAAGAGTTGTGAAAGAGGCGGGCGGTAGGTTAAATTTTAGGTGAATCGTTCGCCGACGAATCATCGCCTGTGGATGGTTGGTCCGAAGTTTCCAGCTCATCTTCTGTTTCGGGAACGATTTCGGACACCGATTCAGAGGTAGGTTCAGATTCCGGCAAAATAACGACAGGTGGCGGCGCGGCCGATCCCGAAACAACTTCGACCATGGCGGAGCGAAGAACGCGATCTTCCTGGCGGAAACCAGCGCGC
>JBEBSM010000249.1:0-6163 GCA_040394315.1 Lujinxingia vulgaris | reverse complement strand
GAGTGGCTCCAACTAAGCGGAAGAACGATTCGAGACGCGTTTCGTTTTCCCGAAGACAGCCCCCTCCCCGAAGGAATTTTGGGACCACGCGCCGTAGCCCTTGCCGCGGCCGAGGTCGAAGCGTTTATTTTTACCTGGCTAAAACCAGAGGCTTCGCAAACCCCAAAAAACTTCACTCTTCTCGAAACACGCGACGAATTTACCCAGACTGCCTACGAAACCCGCACTTTCCTGGATGACGTCTCCAAATCTTCCAAAATACTCGCCAATCATGCGCACAACGCCCTCGAAGATCTGATCGACACGGTCTTATACGAACTCGAAACCAAGCGACGAACCGATGTCAACGCACTGGATTCACTCGTGCAAGAAGGCGCCCTCGATCCCGGAAAAGACACCCAAAAAGAAACTGCCGAAATCTGGGAAGAACAACGACTCTATGTTCAGGAAGTAAATGCCGCATTCGATCCGCTCATGGATCTGGTCGATGAAGGTCTCGCACTCACACAACGCGGCATTCTTGAACTGGACGCACTCGTCGAACGCGCAACCCAGGGCCGGCTCGGTACGCTAAAAGATTCAAGTTACCTGTCCGAAACCCATATCGCCGAACCAAGTTATACCGAGCTGGACGATGACTACATCATTGAAGACGAACACGTTGCGTACGCTGAACAGCCACTCCCATCATCCGCCAACACCGATAATGTAGATTATGTAGATTATGTAGAGGATGAAGAAGCCGACGATTTCGACGATTTCCCAGCAGAAACACACGATACCCTGCCCGCCAGAGAGCTCATCGCCAGTCTGGCCGCCAGTGCTGGAGCGTCGCCTTCAAAAACTCAAGAAATCCGCGGCAACGATTCGTACGATGACGACTTCTTGCACGACACCTTCGACAGCATCACCGCCGACAACATTTCCGCCGAAGATTCGTTCGAAGACGGCTCGTTTGTAGCATTCGACGGCACGCCAGAAGAGCTCGAAGAACTCTCGCATGCAGAAACCTGGCACCTGGACCAACAGCGCGATGCCGTAGAATCCGACACCACCGACTCGATTTCGTACAGCCTGGACGATGTCGACGATTCGGAACTCGAACTGAATCAAAAACCCCGCGTTCATGTCGCGATTGCGACCGAAGATCGCGAGGAAATCCGTGCAAACTGCTTTCGCATTCGCTCCGGCTGGCATGCCATCCCGCGCATAGAACTCGCTGCAATTCTCCTGCCGCCAGCCATCTTTTTGACAGGTATCATCGGGCTTTGCTGCCTTTATCTGGCAGGCTTTCTCGACGACAGTCCCCTCAGACTCTGGGGCTGGACACGCGGCGCAATCACCGCAGCCATCGGCTGGCTGGTTGTTTTACCGATCATGATGAACTGGTATCCGGCCTGGCGAGGATGGATTCCGACGTTTATGCGCCATTTTGAAGACGGAGAAAACGCCACCGCACTCGTCGACGAACGACGCTTTTCCATCGAACGAATCTCATGCCCGTTGCGTGATTTGAACAAGGTTCGCGTTCTGCGCTGGGAATCTCAACGCGACCGCACACGAGGCTGGCTGCTTGTCATCGAACCGCGCTACCACGCAGCGGTTTTCCTGGTTACCAGCGAGGACGACGAAATTCTCTGGTTCGATTCACCACTGCCCCGCGCCGAACCACCGGAAGACTCCTGGCAGCTCACGCCCGAAAATTTCGAGTTATTACGTGAACGCCTTGAGCCATCCGCAATGATTCACGAACAACACGCTGCGCTAACCGGCGAATAATCCCCCTACCTAATTAGCGCCTATCTGGCTGCCGATTTTTAGCACCATTTACCGTGCAGAAGCATCGACGCCTCTTCCTTATGGCGCGTCTCATCGCTGAGCATATCCTCCAGCGTATTGGCCAGACCGTAATCGCCAAACGCCTCGGCCTGCTTCATGCGCTCTACATAGCGCACGACCGTTTCTGCCTCCGACGCCACAACTTCTTCCAGCATTTCACGCGGCTCACGAACCATCTTTACCGCCGCCGGCTTGGTCGTCGGCGTACCGCCCAATGCTGTGATTTTGTTGGCCAAATACTGCGCATGCACGAACTCATCTTGAACTTCTTTCAGGAAAAATGTTCGCAACTCACCGCGATTAATCCCACTCACAACCGCCGCATACGTATTATACATGAGGATCGCCTGGTACTCGTGCGCCAGGTCTACATTCAACCCCTCAATGATCGTCGCTTTATCAATTCTCTCTTGGTTAGCCATGTCTACATCTCCTAACTTCGATGTCTTTTGTGATTACCGAACCTGCGAAACGCTTTCAACCTAAGGGCATCACTTGTTCAGTCAAACAACGTTTCCCGGCTAATCCACGCACAGCCCGTGAGTACATTCAGTGACAACCCGTAGTAGATAGAAGAAACGACGCCCCACTATTATTTATCTGGAGCCGACGATGACGCGCCTCCCCAAAGTCATCCTGACCGTGATCTTGCTGGCTTTTCTCTCTCTACTACTACTCGCCATTTTTCGCTCGCAACACAATCGCCACATCGAAAGGCAGTGGAGGCGACTCGATGTGCCCAGCAGCGAAAAAACCTTTGACCCCAAAATGCTCACCAATTTACCAGCCCCGGCCACCCGCTACTTTATGCGCGCACTTGAGCCCGGCGAACCGCTCGCGTCCACCGTCCGATTGCGAATGAGAGGCGAGTTTCATGGACTCGACGACGATAAGGTGTTTCCCCTGATTGTTTCGCAACTTCTTACGCCCCACCACGGATTTGTCTGGGAAGCACGCATTCGCACCGGTATCGGTTTTGTGACCGCGTCCGATTATTATGTCGACGGAAAACGCAGCACCCGCGCCCATTTTCTCGGCCTCATCCCGACCACATCCGAAGTCCCCGCATCAAAGTACACAGCACCCCAAACCAGTATCGAACGCATGGCCATGGACACGATTTTTTGTCCAGCCTCACTGCTGCCCCGCCCCGGCGTCGAGTGGCAAGCCGTCGATTCCGCACACGCGCGTGTCCTCTTCACGATCCAAAAAAGCATCGTTTCGATGCTTTTTCAAATCGACGACGAAGGCCGCCTGACAAAACTCATCATCGAAAACAACGCGCCAGACCAATCATCCAAGACCGGAAAAAACCACATTCTTCAGGTCCGAATTGCCGCCGACCACACCTTCGATTCCACCACAATTCCATCAGATTTTCTCGTTCGATGGTCCGAGCAATGGGTCGCCAACGGCAAAATTCACTCCAAAAATTACGACATCCTCGAGCTCAAAGTCGCCGAAGCCTGGTTCAAATAATTCAAATTAATTAAGTAATCCAAATAATTTGAATCATTTAAATAACCAGGCTTCCAGCGATTAGGCGCCGCGGATTTCCGCCAGAACGGACTCTTTTTGCATAAACAATCGCTGCAACCATGCCTGAACCATGCACGGAAAATGTCGCAGCGGCGTTGAACGGAACAGAAAAAACACGCTCACCGCCAGCGTCGTTCCCGCCAGAACATCCAGCATATAATGATGGTTCAAATAAATGGCAAAAAACGCCATGATTCCCGCATACAACCAGCCCAACGTGCGTGCCTTTGTTCCGCGCAAATTCAGCGCAAACCACACCGCGTACGCCGTATGTCCGCTCGGCATAGCGCCGTACACATACGAGCTCTTACTGTAAATCCCGGCAAAATAATTGATGCCAAGCAGCTCATCGATGCGCCCCAGACCTGCCGCGTAACCAATCACATCCGACGTCGGCTGCGCATAACCAAACTGGCTGACAAACCAGGGCGGCGCGACCGGGAAGAACAAATTGATCGCAAACATCCCGATATTGAGCACCAAAAAGCCCCACAAGAACCGATGCAAACGCACACCCGACGCCACGTCCTCACGTCCCTTACGCTGATGGCGCCACCACAAATACAGGCTCAATCCAATGATCACGCCCACATGCGACGCGTACCAGACGCCCCCGATCAGATCGAGCACGTAGTGATGCGCCGACGACAAAAGTTCGTTCGGCGTAATCCGCGTACCATCGGCCATCGTCCAGCCAAACAGGCTCAATTCCAATTTATGGACGCCCGCAACCGTTGCCTTCGCCGCCGCAGAATCCGCAAAGATACGAAGACAATCGTACATCCACGAAAACAAAAAGATCGGAACAAACGACAGCACAAAATGACGCGTCTTGCGCGACATAAACCAGAATCCGGTCGCGCCACCCAACATCGCAAAATGTTCGGTCCGCAACGGATTGATCAGGCTATAAATAATTACAGCCCCCAAAAGCACTACAGGTCCAATCCACTCGTTTTTCATCCCTTCCTCGTTCAACGACCAACGTTTACGGAGCAACCCATAACCCATTGAAATCAAAAGGCTTTGACCACTCTACACCGAATATGTAAGGGATGAAAAGGGGGTAATAATTCCAGCGTGACCACAAAAATACAGTTAAACTGAATACCCGCCCCCGGATTTTCAAAGAAAAACAGGCCGTCGCGCTGCATCAATGCGCCCGAACGCGATCCATGAGCTCCAGAGCAAACGTTCAGCTTTCTCCAACTCGCCTGAAAATTGACGATATTCAACCAGCGACCACCCGCACACGCGTTTTTTATTTAAAAAACGCGCACGCGAGTGGTCGCAGGTGCGATCCATGAATTTTGAAAAACGATTATCGCGTCAACGAGGCTCGCGGACGCGACCAAGAGCGCCGCGGTCGCGTCTGCGACACTTGCGGGCACGATCTAGAAAGTGAAGACCGCGTGTGCGGCACTTGCAGGAGCGTTTTTTATTTAAAAAACACGTGTGCGACCGGTCGCGAACGTGACCACAGCGGTGAGAATCGTATGTGCGACGCTTGCGGACGTGTTTTTCGCAAAAAGGCGCAAAAAATCACGGCTACAAAAAATACGAAACGCATCCAACCGCAATGATTGCCAACGCTCCGGCGGCCACGTCGTCCAGCACAACACCCAGCCCGTTGGGTACATTGCGATCCAGCCAACCCACCGGCCACGGCTTCCAGATATCGAAAACCCGAAACGCCACAAACCCCGTCAGCCACAACGGCCACGTGAGTGCATCGAACAAAACCAGCGCTACCCAGACACCGACTACTTCGTCGATAACGATTTTTGAGCTGTCTGTTTCCTGCAACGCCCTGCCCGCGAATTCACTCCAGAACACCGACATCAGGGTCACAATACCGAGCATGAAAATGCGCGCACCCGGTGGAAAAACGTTGCTCATCCACACGATCGGCAACAACGCGGCCGCCGCCGCGTACGTTCCTGGTCCGCCCGGCAAGAAGCCAATTCCCCCGACGGTTGCGAAAAACATCGATACGGGTGCAGCAGACCAGGCGTTTTTTTTCAATGCAGAAGCTCCGAATTGGTCGGCGAAAAAATTTCTGCCAGTGAAATCGATTTACTCTTTGCCACTAAGAACTGAGCCGCCAGCCACTGATAAATCCCCTGCGGTACCTTACCGAGCGCTGTTGTTCTAAAAAGCACGTAAACCGTCGTCGATATTGCAGCGCCGGCCAGCACATCCAGGATATAATGATGCGTTAAATACACTGCAAAAAACGCCATCGCTGACGCATACGACCAGCCCAAAACGCGTCCCCAGGCACTGCGTGTGTTCAGCGCGATCCACACCGGATACGCCACATGCAACGATGGCATCGCTCCGAAAACGTAACTCGCTTGCCCGTAAATCCCGGCAAAATAGCCGCCGCCAAACAGTGCATCGACCCGCGCCAGACCCGCCGGATCTCCAAGCGTTCCCGGGCCCGGCATGACATTGCCAAACTCCGAGATGTACCAGGGCGGCGCTACCGGAAAAAGCACCTGAATCGTAAATCCCACCAGATTCAGCGCTAAAAAGCCCCACAAAAACCGCGCAAGATCCCCTGTCGGGCGCTCGTTTTGCGCCGACCGACGCTGCGACCACCACAAAAACAACGTAAATCCAAGCACGACCGCAATGTGTGTCGAATACCAGAGCGCGCCGAGCAGATCTAAAACGACGTTATGATTTACCTCGAAATACTCGACCGGACCCATTTATTCGCCGGCCTGCAGCAAGCCAAACAGTGAAAGTTCGGAGATGAGAACCGCCTCCACCCACACCA
>JBEBSM010000248.1:0-6169 GCA_040394315.1 Lujinxingia vulgaris | reverse complement strand
CAGAATCAAACTCGCCAGGGCATCGTCGTTGTCGGGTGTTGAGGGCGAAAATGCGTCTCCAAAAATCATGGTGGCTGTCAGGGCAACCACAATGGCAGCCATTGCCATGAACGCTGGCAGGGCGGGCCGTGCAAAAATCGACGGCTTGCTGGCCTTGCGTTCGCTACTTTCGCTCACCGCACGCGCCCACATGTTCTTGAATTCAGGAGCTTTTTCGTCGACGGGGCGTGCCTGACGATAAATCTGTTGTAAATCCCGGTCGTCGTTCATACCTGCTCCTGCAATTCAAGATGTTTGACCATTGCCTGTTTGCCGCGGTGGTAGTGCGTGCGTGCGCTTCCGACACTGATTTCCATGACGCTCGCCGCCTGCTCAACCGTCATGTCGTGGTAAAAAACGAGTTCCAAAACCTCACGTTGGCGCGTCGACAAACTTTCCAGTGCTGCGCCAAGTTTCTCGTGGCGCGCGTCGCTCGGATCGTCGGTGGCCGACGTGCTTTTTTCGTTCTCGCTCCACTGAAACAACAAAAACCGTTGTCGCCGACGCTTTCGTGCACGCTCCCTGGCGGTGTTGCGAATCACGCCAAACAACCAGGTTTTCAGCGTCGACCGCTCCTCAAAAACCGCTCGCCCTTCCACGATCTTCAAGTAGACGCTCTGCAATACTTCTTCGCCTTCGTGCCAGTCACCCTCGGTGCAACGCACGGCCCACGCGAACGCGGCGTCGTGTAGTGCAGCAAGTTGGTTTTTAAAATCATCGGTGATGGGCACTTCAAGCTCCGCAGTTTCGAACACAAATCCGTCTCTACTTCGACAGTTGTACTACTGTGTGACGTGAGGAGACGAGGTATATGACAGTGGGTGAAAAAAAAAGAGTGAAGGGGGATTACCCGCATAAACACTGTTCGTCAGAGACTTTTCAAAATGAAATGTAGGTGACGACGGCTTCGATGATGACTTTTGGCGAGTGAAAGAGGGGGGTGGAGGCTTCGGCAGTGAGTTGGGTCGAGCAATGGTGGAGGCTGTAGGTTTTTGGGGGGAGTTGGGTCGAGTAAAAGTGGGATCTGCACATTTGGGGGGTGAATTTGGTCGAGTGAAAATGAGTGTCGAGCTATTCGGACGGTTGTTTCAGGCGCTTTTCCAAAACTTCATGAAGTCGCGCGCAATAAAAAGAGGCGCATAGTAAATGCGCCTCTTTTGGGGTGAATTACGGCTGGGTTGATCAGACGTCCATTGTCACTTCTTCGTCGTCGTCGCGGATGTCGTCCTGGGGCGTCGTGTTTTCAAGGTCTTCTGGTTCGGGCACGCCAGCGCGGCGGCGGTTGGTGGGGCGGACACGTTCGGCGTGTTCCGGCATCTGGGCTAATCGGTACATGCCTTCGATGATGGAGGCGACCGGCGAGTAGTTTTTGTTCCACTGTTCGACGGAGCGGTTGCGGAGGGTTTGTGCGCCTTGTGTTTCGCGCAGATCCTGGTCGAGTGCAGCCATGGTAGCCTGCAAATCGGCGACGTCTTTGGCGATGGCGTCGGCGCGGACCGTGAAATCGGGGCGGCCAAGCTCAGGTAAGAGTGCCGGGAAATCATCAAAGTCGTCTTTCAGGCGCTTAAGCACGTTTTGACCGTGCGTAACAAGCTGGTCGGGTACTTCCGGCGTGTTTCCGCTCATCCCCAGGTGCGCAACGGCAGCCGCGCCGAAGTCTGCGTCGACGGTGCCGCGAAGCGAAATCAGACGCTGGCGCAAGCGCGTGGCAATCGCATCGCGCCGGTTGCGCTTCACGCTGTCCTGGGCAACTTCGGTTGCTACTTCGCGGTCGTGGTCTTCGAGCACATCGTAATCGGCCTCAAGTTTGAGGCCGATGGCTTTTGCGACGTCCGCCATGGTGAGCGGAACGGGCGGCTGGCCGCCAAACAAAACTTCTTCCAGACGCGCGCCCAACGCCTCGTGGTTTGCTAGTACCGAGCTTGCGATGGTCCGCGTGATTGAGCGCTTGGATGCTACCATTTTTGTGATTTTTGCCATGACAATGATCCCCATCATTGTCCCCCCGAGGCGATTCGCCGCCTGTCGGCGCTTCGTTCGGACTACAAGGGACTGGTTGTGATGTGGATAGGCTACTCGAAAGGTTTTTTCTGGCAAGTTGGAAAAGTATTTTTCGGAAGCGAAGGGCAGGCCGTTTGTTCAATTGGTCTGTAGATGTGCTTTTTAGGTTTTGAGGTGCTTTTGCGCAAGAAGTGTGCGTAAATTAGCGCGTGAACAGTGCTGTTGGCGGTTTTAATGTAAAAGAGGACAAGATGCTCATAGAATTTCGCGTACAAAATCACCGGTCTATTCGGGAAGAGCAAGTTTTCACAATGGAAGCAACGTCCGTGGGAGACAAGGATGATGTGCGTCCGCGGAAGGTGGGGGGGTATAAGCAGTCTCTTTTGCCAGTCGCGGCAATTTATGGGGCGAACGCAAGTGGGAAAAGTAATGTTTTGTCGGCGCTCGAGTTTATGCACAACGCGGTTTTGTTCTCGGTGGCCCATTGGTCTTATGGGGTCGGAGTACCATGTGTGCCTTTTGCCTGGGGGATCGCGTCGCAAGAACCGTCATTATTTGAGGTAACCTTTGTGCAAGACTCGGTGCGTTATAACTATGGTTTTGTGGTTGATAATCAGTCCGTTTGTGAAGAATGGCTTTATGTATGGCCGCAGGGGCGTAAGCAAACGTGGTTTGAGCGCGATGGTATGAGTTTCAAATTCGGGGATCATCTTTCGGGCGAAAATCGAATGATCGCGGAAGTGACTCGTGAGAACGCTCTGTATTTAACGACCGTACTTCAGTTTAAACATGAACAGCTTCGTCCGGTTTATGATTGGTTTCAGAGTATGTCTTTTGTGAATCCTTCAAAGGAAGTATTTGGCGAACGTCCACTGGCTGAGTGGATTGTTAGTCAACAAAAGTCATCGGTTCAGTCAAACCTTTTTGAAAACAATGAAAATTCTTGGACAGATCGTCTTGAAATGCTGCGCAATTTACTTCGCGCCGCCGACGTCGGTATTCAGGATGTAAAGGTTCAGGATGAAGAGCGACTTACTCAGTTAGGAAGGGTAAGGGTCCATCCTCGAATCTACATGCGACATATACATTCAAGTGAAGAGGCATGGCTTCCGGTAACAGAAGAGTCGCAGGGGACGATTGCGTTGCTTCAGATGGCTCCATTGTTATTGCAAGTGTTGGAGCGAGGCGGTGTGTTTGTTGTAGATGAATTAGAAGCTAGTCTGCATCCATTGTTAGCGCTTGAGCTTGTGCGGCAATTTAATGATCCGAAGACGAATCCCAAGAATGCACAGCTTGTATTTACGACGCATAACACGAATCTGCTGGGCAATACCGTTGGAGACTCTCCATTACGTCGGGATCAGATCTGGCTTACAGAAAAGGATTCGGATGGTGCGACATCGTTATATCCGTTAACGGATTATAAGCCTCGCAAGGCAGAGAATCTGGAGCGTGGTTATTTGCAGGGACGTTATGGGGCGATACCTTTTCAAGATCCTTTTGTAACTTTTGGTGAGTAGGGGCTGTGATGTCTAAAAAGCGTCGAGAGCGGGATAGAAGACCTGCGAGAAGGCCCGCTGGTAAGAGTAAAGATCCTAAACGTCGGATTCTTGTTGTTTGTGAGGGGGCTGTGACCGAGCCCCAATATATAAAAGGGTTTGAGCGCTGGTGTCGCAATTCTGTTGTCGAGGTTGAGATTGCGGATAAGCACGGAGTTCCACTCACGCTGGTGAACATTGCGAAGGTTGAAAAAGATCGGGCAGCCAAGCGGGCCAAACGAGAGAAGGACGATAACCTTTGTTATGATGAGGTTTGGTGTGCTTTTGATGTCGATGAACATCCGAAACTAAACGAGGCGCGTCAGCTTGCAGAGGCGCATGATATTGAATTAGCGATATCAAATCCGTGTAGTGAGTTGTGGCTCTGGCTTCATTTTCGAGAGCAGCCAGGTGCTCAGGGGCGTGATGATATTCAGCGCCTATTGAGAGATCCGTTGCCGGGTTATGACAAACATCTTGATTTTTCGATGTTGCAGGCTGGCTATACAAACGCGGTGGCGAGGGCGCGGCGCTTGGATGAGGACGCGGAACGGATGGACGAGGCAGGTCGCAATCCGAGTACGGGGTTCTATCGGCTTACGGAGTCTATTCGGGGAACGTGAGGGGAGGGTGCGGTTGTAGGCTATTCTGTGGGAGGCGTGACGGCGCTGCTCCAAGTGAAAAGTAAAAAAATATTTTGGTTAATCTTAAATGTCGGGTTTGTGTAATAGCCTCATGTCTACTGTAGCGGACATGAGACTGAGTTGGGACTATTCGCCGTCTTGGTTTACGTAGTCTTCGGATGCGTTGTCGTAGATGCCTATTTCGGGGGCGTCGAAGTCGGACTGGGTGAGGAGTTCGGCGTCGTAGAGGGAGAGGCGTTGGTGGAGGGCGTGAGTGAAATTGTCGGCGGTGCCGTAGATTCCGTGGGGGACCCAGTAACCGACGGTGGATTTGACGACGTTGCCGTAATAATAGTTGCCGTCATCATTGAAAAAAGCTGGAGTTTGGGTCGCTGTTTTCGATGAAGTGGGGATTCATAAAGTAGTAAATGTTTTAGTGAAGCAGGTAGGGGAGCGCCGGAGTTATACCCTGGGTTTAAATCGAGGGTTAACACGACCCGACGCGTTCCACAGTGCGGTCAGGACGGGACGGTCCAGAATGGCGGGGCGGTTGGAAGGTGTTTTTGGGGTTTTTTCGTTTGCGGGTGGTCGACCTGGTTTTGTCGTGGTATTTAGAAGACATCATGTTTAGCAGGTCGTTGTGCGTGAAGTTGGTTTTTTTTCGTGCGTGTGCCAGGGGAGTAGCAATGAAATTGGATTGTGGTGGGCGCTTTTGGGCGTGTGGAATGACGTTTTTGGCGAGCCTTTTGTTGGTTGTGGGTTGTAGTTCGGATCAGCCGGGGACGTATTCGGGTGGAGAAATTGACTCGGGTGTTGGCGTAGATGTTGGTCCGGGCGGCGATGCGGGTGTGGATGTGGGGTCGGGCCGCGAGGTGGGTGTTGACGCTGGCGATGATGTGGATGGTGGGGTTGAGCCGGATGTGGTGGTGCCGGTTGAGGAGGGTTTGCGGATGCGGGGTGGGTTGGTGCCGGCGGGTGATATGTTGATCAGCGAGTCGTTTACGATGTCGGGTGGTCTGTTGGGGCCGGTGTCGGTGGAGGTGAGTAGAAGTTCGAGTTTTGTGCTGGAGCATGGCGGGGCTGTTTCGGAATCTAAGCCTTGAATGGATGATTACTGACTGCGTTTTTTGATAGGGGATTTTATGAGAACACAATATTTGGTGGCGGTATTTTGTGCGGTTTTTTGCGTTGGTTTGGCGAGTTCGGTTTCAGCGAGTGTGCCGGAAACGATGACGTATCATGGGGCGTTGCGGGGGGCGGATGGTGCGCCGTATAACGCGACGGTTTCGGCGACGTTTGCGGTGTTTGATGCGGCGACGGCGGGCGGGGCTGTGTGGACGCAGGATTTTGCGACGATTGATGTGAATGCGGGCAGTTTTACTGCGAATCTGGGTGGTGCGGACAATCCGTTGTCGAGCGTTTTGGATGGGGCGACGTACTGGCTTCAGATAACGATTGACGGGGAGGTTTTGGAGCCGAGGACGCGTATTGATTCGGTGCCGTTTGCGTTGCGGGCGGGGCGTGCGGCGGATTCTGAACGGTTGTCGGGGAAATCCGTGGCTGACTTGACGGCGGATCTTGAGGCGAATGCGGTAGCAAACACGACGGCGGAACTGAGTCCGATATTGGCGGAGCTTGCGGATTTGCGGGCGGAGTTGGCGACGCTTCGCGCGGATTCACAGGCTGGTGTGGATGCGTTGCGGGTGGAGTTGGATGGGAAAATTGCGGTGAACGCGACGGCTATCGCAGCGAATGCGACGGCACTTGGGAACCTGGAAAGTACGCTCGATGCAAAGATTGCCGCGAATACGGCCAGTATTGGGGTGAACGCGGGTAAAATTGGGACGAATACCACGGCGATTGCTACGAACGCGGGTAAAATTGGGACGAATACCACGGCGATTGCTACGAATGCGGGTAAAATTGGGACGAATACCACGGCGATTGCTACGAACGCGGGTAAAATTG
>JBEBSM010000247.1:0-6173 GCA_040394315.1 Lujinxingia vulgaris | reverse complement strand
CTTGTTTGAGGTGTTTGGTGGTGCTTTGCGGTGCTGGCGCACCGGTTCTTGTTTGAGGTGTTTGGTGGTGCTTTGCGGTGCTGGCGCACCGGTTCTTGTTTGTTTAAATTTCTCTTATTAAGCCAAAGAGGTCCTAACGTTGGGGCCCATTTCTCTTATTAAGCCAAAGAGGTCCTAACTTTGGGGCCCATTTCTCTTATTAAGCCAAAGAGGTCCTAACGTTGGGGTCCATTTCTCTTATTAAGCCAAAGAGGTCCTAACGTTGGGACCCATTTCTCTTATTAAGGGAGTAAGGTCCTAACTTTGGGGCCCATTTCTCTTATTAAGGGAAAGCTGGCGTGAGGGGCGCGTGAGGGAGGGAGAAATTGAAAAAAATCGGGGTGAAATGTGGGTTGGGCTCCGGTCTCGGAGAAGGGAGCGGAGTCAGTGTTTGTGCGGGTTTGGGTGGGTTTTGGGAGACGTTGTGTTGCATGGTGGGCGTCGCGTCGTCCGTCCGGCGCGACAAGGCGCCGGGCTCGTGAAACTGCATCGAGTCCGCGTCAGGGCTAGGCCCTGGCGGACGGGGTGATGTGCGTTGTTTGTGGTCCACGCGTTGTTGGAGTGGTGATAGCCGGGGCTATAAAGTGGATCTTTTGTGATAAAGAGACAATCTCGGAGACGGGTGCCGGAGTCGTGTTGGTGTCGTGAGCTAAAAGGGGACTCGCGAGTATGGGTTGAAGTCCGTTTTTTGGCGCAGGTGGCACTTTAATCCGGATTCTTGTTCAGTGTGTTTTCTTCCAACCGGGGCTATCGAGCGTGTTGCGCACGGTTTGGGTAATCTGTTTGACGCTGGAGAGTTTCGCGTTAGCGGTCCTGACCGAAAAATGCACGTTGTTGAAAGAGCAAACCATCCAGAATCTGCTCGATGCGTTGTTCAGAAAGCGCGCCAATCTGCTCGCCTAAGTCGTCTTTAGCGACCGAAGAGATTTGGGATACAACCACGACGCTTTGCCTGAGCAAGCTGCCTTCTCCTGGCTCGAGCAGGACATTTCCGGGCTCGTTTGCACGATGTAAATTTGAGGTCAGTGCACAAACGACCACGGTGCTGATGCGCGAATGATTGAAAAGGTCGTCCTGTACCACAACGTGTGGGTGGGCGATGCCCGGCGCAGAGGTCGACAGGGCTTGTGGTGCTATCCAGAACAGGTCGCCGCGGTTGATTTTCATGGATTGGACTTTTTGAGAATTCGTGTTTGGAGGTTTCGCAGGGCGCTCTGCCTGGTTTTGGTAGAATACAGCGCGGGCCCAGATATAACTTGATTTTCAGGGTATCGCACGGTGAAACGAATGACTTTCTGGTCGTTTTTGTGATATGGGGACCGTCTCAGAGACGGTAGCGGACCAGTGTTGGTGCGGGTTTTTTGGTGAAGTTGAAGCGTTTTGGGATTGAATAGGGTGCATGAATGCTGACAAGTGATTTGGTGCGGGTGCGGGTTCGGAAGGGGCGGGTTGAGCCGATGTATCTGGATACGTTGAGTGTGGATGCGTTGGAGCAGGCGGGGGCGTTGATTGGTTTGTTTGAGGAGGCGCTGGCGAATGGGTGGGAGCGTGGTTTTTTGGATGAATCGGTTGAGGAAAAGGTTGGGTATGGGACGGATTTCTTGTTGTGGCGAGGGCTGGCGAAGCTTTTGTATGACCGGAGTGCGTTTGAGGTGCGGTCGGTTTGTGATCCGGTCGTGTTGCGGCGGGCTGTTTTTGAGCGGTCGGCGGTGATGGGTTATCAGTATTCGGGGGAGGATACGGAGGCGCGAACAGCCGTTTTGGGGGCGGTGGGTGAAGAGTTGGGGGTGGATGCGGGTGGTATTCTGGGGAGCTTGTATGCAGATTTGGAGACGCGCCAGGTTCTGGTGGCGTTCAAAAGTCTGACGGCGGATTCGTTGTTGGAGCGTTATAATGTTGCGCTTGCGCAGGCGGTTTTGTACCGGGCGACGCGGCTCGTGATTACGATGGACGCGGTGGATTCGAACAAGTTGCGGTATTTGTTTTCGGCGATGAAGTTTCATGGGTTGATGCATCTGGCGCGGCGGACGACGAAGAAAAAGACGTTGGGAAGTTATGAAGTTGTGATTGATGGTCCAGCGAGTTTGTTTACGCAGAGTCGTAAATACGGGTTGCAGATGGCGAAGTTTTTGCCGGCGCTTTTGAATCTGGATGGCTGGCAACTGCGGGCGGAGTTGCAAGAAGATCCGAAAAACCGTGGGGTGGAGCTGTTGTTGAGTAGTGAAACGGGGCTGAAGTCACACTATAAAATGCGTGGTCAGTGGGTTTCTAAGGAGGAAAAGCGTTTTGAGGAACGTTTTGGAACGGTGGAAACAGACTGGAAGTTGAAGCGGCAGGGGACGGCGCTGGATCTGGCGGATAATGAGGTGATCGTGTCGGATTATGTGCTGACGTCGCTTGATGGACAGAAGGTTTATGTGGAAATCGTGGGGTTCTGGCGGCTTGCGTATCTGGCGCGTCGGATTGAGATGTTGAAGTCGTTAAAAAAGCCGCTGGTGCTGGTGGTCAGCGAGCGGCTTAAGGCGGATCGAGAGGTTTTTAAGGGTGGCGGTCCGCAGGTGGTGTTTTTTAAGGGTGTGATTCTGGTGGATAAGGTGCTGGAGGCTGCGGAACGCGCGCTGGGAACGGCAGGTGAGATTTAAGACGGGCGCAGGCCGTAGACCTGTTTTAGGTGGTTGAGTGAGCGGAGGATATCGAAGGGACTTTCGCGCACGGCTGCAAGTGCGTCTGTTTGGGGGACTGGTTTTGGTGTGTGGCGTTTGGAAATCGTGTCGGCCCAGAGTTCTGCGCCGGCTTTAAGGGGAAGTCGGTGAACGGTTTGGGGGAGGATTGTGGCTGCGGCCGGAACGGTGTCGGAGACAAAACAGGGAAGTCCGGCGGCCTGGGCTTCGACGAGTGCGAGTCCGAGGCCTTCGAAGAGTGAGGGGAACACGAATGCGTCGGCGGCTTTTAGGATGCTGGCAACATCGTTTCGCAGGCCTGCGAAGTGAATATGCTCTTGCAGTCCGAGCACGGCGGTTTTTTCACGGATCGAGTTTGCCAGGGGGCCGTCTCCGATAAGAAGGAGGCGCGTTTTGGGGTTTTTCTGGGTCAGGTGGTACATGATGTCGAGCAGGAATTCATGGTTTTTTTGCGTCGAAAAGCTGCCGATGTGAGCGAGCACGAGGTTGTCCGGCGAGAATCCAAATTGCTTGCGGATGGCGGTGTTGTCGACCTGGGCTTCGAACGCTGAGAAATCGAGGCCACAAAAGAGGACCTGGATTCTGGGATCTTGTTGCCAGTTATTACCGAAGAGGCCTTGTGCAGCTTCGGGACTGGCGGCCAGTCCGTGGGTTGCGTGGAAGTGAATCTGTTGGGTCATCAGGGAATTGTAGAGTTTTCTGGTAACAGGTTCGGCGTGATCGGGGTGCGCGAGCATGTTGTGACTGTGCGCGATGCGGGTCGGTACTTTGTGGTATCGGGCCAGGGCTAGCGAAAATCCGGAGAATAGTCCGACATGGCTGTGGACGACGTCGTAGGGGCCGAGTGCTTCGAAAGCGCGGCTCATGCGTCGGGCGAGTTGCACGGGTGCGTTGTGGTGGCCTGCGAAGATAATGCGTGCGCCGAGATCGAGTATTTCCTCGTCGTAAAAGGCCGGGTCGGGTGTGTGAACGAGAAAATCCATCGCTAATTCGCTGCGATCGGTAGCACGAAGAATGTGAAGTAACCACGTTTCGATGCCACCACATCCCATGGAGCCGATGAGGTGTAGTACGCGTCGAGCGTGTTTTTTACGTGTGGCAAGGTTACGGGCGGAGTTCTTGCCGGTCGCAATTCTCATGGTGTTTCCCGAAGCTAGAGAGGAGTTTATTCAGGGGTTAATATAACGACTGTAGTAATTGGGAGCTACGAACGATGTTGAAATCACTGGCTTGCACGGCGCGCAGAGCGAGTTTTTGCGCGATTTTGGGACGGTGAAGTGCGCTGATGCAGGCGTTGGTCCATTGTTGGAGGTTGTTTTGTGTCAGATCGAGAGAATCGATGAGTTCTGGGATGATGACTGCTTCGTTTGGAATGGAATTGGAGATGATGCAGGGCAGGCCGGCGGCCTGTGCTTCGACGAGTGCGATGCCGAGGCCTTCGAAATGGGAGGGGAAGATAAAGGCGTCCATGGCGCGAAGGATTTGTGGGATATCGGAGCGCACGCCGGCAAGAACGACAGATTTGGAAAGATTTAAGGCGTTGATTTTCTCCTGGATTTGCGGGCGAAGTGGGCCGTCGCCGAGAAGTAGAAGGCGGCATTCGGGAGAATGTCGGGTAATTTGTTGCATGAGATCGAGCAAAAATGTGTGGTTTTTTTGCGATGAAAAGCTGCCGACGTGTGCAAAAACGTGGTTTTCGGGGGTAAATCCAAAGGAAGTGCGAATATCGTTGCGATTGATGCGCGTTGAAAATGGGGTGAAATCGAGTCCGTAGTGCATGACGTGGAATCTGGGGTCGCGTTGCCAGTTGGGGCCAAAGAGGCTGCTTGCGGCCTTTTTGCTAGGTGCGATTCCGTGGGTTGCGTTGATGCGGATCTGGCTGTTCATCGCGGTGAGGTACGCGCGGCGGGGCATGGATGCTTTGTGATCGGCGCGTTTCCAGTCGTTGTGACTGTGCGCGATTCTGGTTTTGATGCCGTGAAAGCGGCTGAGTGACATGAGATAGCCACTGAAGTGTCCGACGTGGCTGTGGAAGGTGTGGTAGGGGCCGTTTTTGGCGAGTGTTCGACCGAAATTTCGGGTGAGTGTGGCGGGGGTAAATTGTGAGCCTGCGAATACGAGTTTTGCGCCGAGGTCGCGTAGTTCTTCGTCGTAAAAACCGGGTTCCAGGGTGTGGACGAGAAAATCCATCGCGATGTTTTTGCGATCGGTTGTACGCAGTAGGTGCATCAACCAGGTTTCGATACCGCCGCAGTTCATCTGGCCGACGGCGTGCAAGACTTTTCGCGGAAGTTCATGGGGGACGGGTGTTTGTTTTTTTGCGTTTGAAGAGGAGGCGTTTTTTTGGCGAGTCTCGGTGGTGATTCTCATAGGGCTATCGGTTCCGTTTTGGGGGCTCTTTCATTATGAGAGCGCCGCAGTGAGGATAAAGATCTGGCGCGACTTTCGAGGTATTGTCGAAGTTGTAGCAGCCCGAACGAATTGAAACGATAGTCTGTAAGGTAACTACGGGTGGAGGCTTGTCACGAAGGCCCGGGGACTGGCTTGTCGTGGGGACGCACGAGGCTGTGCGGGTTGTGTGTTTTTTGGGGGGAGGTGGGGGGGTGAAACGGGGTTTTGAGAGGTCGTGAAACCGGCGTATGTAACCGTCTCAGAGACGGGAGCGGTTCAATGTTTATGCGGGTGAGGCGATGCTTTTTTGATCAGAGTGTTGCTGTCCAGCCGAGTGCAAAAAGGGCGTAGTAGACGAGCATGCGGGGCGCACGGATGAGGCTGATCAGGAAGAACTTACGAAAGGGCATGCGGTAGATGCCGGCGAACCAGCAGATGATCGAGAATGGGAGCGGAGTGATGGCGCCGACGGCAACGGTCCATAGTCCCCAGCGCTCGAAAAGTGCCTGGCCTCGGGGGCGGAAAGCTTCGATGCGGCGTCCAATAAAAGGCATTTTTGTTAGAAATGGACCTACGAAGTAAGCGATGGTTCCGCCAAAGAGGCTGGCGATAAACGCTGCGGTTAGCGCGGGAACGATGGGTGTTTCTGCGGCGACGGCGACAAAAACATAGGTCGTTGGTGGGATCGGAAATGTGAAGCCATCGGCTAAAAGGATGCCGAAAAAGATACCGAGTGGGCCGAGGCGTTCGACGAGTGTAACCGCGATTTCCGTGATGGGAGCACGGAAGAAAATGGCCAGAGCCGCGACGATAGCAAAGAGCACAACCATGACGATAACGCTCTGCCATGCAAGTCTGCGAAATAACTGGTCGTCAACGACATCTGAAGCACTTTTCACGACGGTTTAACTCTCTTTTCGGAACTGACAATAGCGCAGAATAAAATTGAACAATGCAGACAACAGTGATTCTGCGTCCGGATACCTAGGAAACCGTGGATGGCCTGGATACATTCTGGTGCAGACCATAAATGTGAAAGATTTACAAATTATATCGATTGAT
>JBEBSM010000246.1:0-6215 GCA_040394315.1 Lujinxingia vulgaris | reverse complement strand
TCGGTAACAATAACGGAAAAGGCGGTACTGCTGGTTCTGTTGCCGGAAGCGGCGGCGGCGCTGGCGGTGGAGGCGGCTCCGGCTGTAGCGCATGGTGTGCGGGAACCGGCGGTGGTGGTGATTCCGGTAAAACTGGCTCGACCGGAGCCAGCGGCACAACCGTAGGAACGAACGGCTCTGGCGGTTCAGCGGCTGATTACTTAAGTGGCTACTTCTGGTACGGCAACAGCGGCTTCAACGGTGCACGCGGTGCTCATGGCCACGGCGGCGGCGGCGGCGGCGGCGGCGGCGGCCCGGGGAATCCAACGGGCACCTGGCAAGGCGTGGGCAACGGCGGCGGCGGCGGCGGCGGCGCTGGCTGCGGCGGTTACGGCGGTCAGGGCGGCGGCGCTGGCGGCAGCTCCTTTGGCATCTTCTTACTCAATTCAACCGGCATTCAAATCATGAATAACGTCATTCAGGCCGCCAATGGCAACAAAGGCGGAAACGGAGGCACCTTCGGAAGCGGCGGCAACGGCGGAACCGGACGCGCTGGCGGAACCGTGGATACCAATCAAGTAGGCGCCGGCGGTTCAGGCGGAAACGGCGGCAGCGGCGGGCGCGGCGGCTACGGCGGCGGCGGCGCAGGCGGCCACTCCATACCCGTCATGTACCGCACAACCACCCTGCCCTCGGTCGCAACTCAGAACACCCTGAACCCCGGCTCAGCCGGCGCCGGCGGAACTTCCAGCGGCGGCACCACAAGTACGGGCGCTGCCGGCCGCGCACAGTCCATCTATGCGTTCTGATTTCTAAATTGATTTAAACGCACAGCGACAGTCCATTTAAAAAAGCCCGGCATCTCCTGCCGGGCTTTTTTGTCGCCAACAATCTGGTCGAACCGCGCCTCCAATATCGTTCACGGTTTACTTTAACGTTTTTTTTACTTACACTGGATTGAGACCTAAATAACCTGAATTGTGAATAACATGCAGTACCATTATCCAGCTTTCCTTGAATGAACTCAGGAACTCCTCCAAGTCTGTTCTCAGTATGAAGACGTATGAAGAAGTCTAAACCAGCCCTCTCTGACGATCTGAATAACTCGCCTCCATCCGCGAGCAACGATGATCGAACAACGATCTCGCCACAATCATCAGACGCCAGCTTTTTGCAACGCATCCGCTCCTTGTCCAAAAAACGAAAACAAGCCCTCTGGGCAACTTTTGGATACCTTGGATTTGCATGCGCCTGGGTTGTTTTTAGTGAGCAGTTCTTCCGAATCTTCATCAACAATTCCGATACCCTATATTCCATACAGCTCTACGCCCGACTTATCGGTGCAGTGGTCACAACCCTGCTGATTTACTATCTCTTCGTTCGTCACGGCGATCACATCCAACTATGGCGCGGCGAGGCCCACGATAAAGATAGCAAGCTCATCCAGATCATCGAAGCTAACGCCAACGGCGTCGCGGTTTCCGACGTTGGCGGACGCGTAACCTACGTAAACCCCGCCTTTAGCCGACTCTTTGACTATTCACTCGAGGAAATTTTAGGTCAGTCGATGTTTGTACTGGCCGTACCGCATCAAGGATTGGATTTGCAGCTCGGCTCCATCATGGCCTACGTACGCAGCAATGGGCTTTGGAGTGGCGAGGTTACGCGACGCGGCCAATACGGCACGATCGTGCCGGTTCACCTGACCGTAGCCGCTATTTTCAATGATGCCGGAGAAATCACCGGTTATGTTGCCGATTACCTGGACTTACGCCGCATTAAACAGACGCAACGCTATCTCGATGGTCTGGGCACGACGATTGAAGATCTGTCCACACAACTCGACATTGACCTTCTGGGCTACAAAGCAATTCAGGCCGCAATCGCGCTGGTGGGCGCTGACCTGGGTAACGTGGCACTGATCGATGACGAAGGAAGCCTCTCGCATATCTGGCACACAGGCTATGAAAAGACGTTTTCTTCGGACGCACGCTATCCCCTCCAAGCCGGCGTCGTTGCACGCGTGATGAGCACCGAAAAACCATTAATCGTCGATGACTACGACGCCTTTGAAGATCCGCTGGCGGCCTACACCAAAATCGGGCTGAGAAGCGTGGTGGCCGTACCCATTTGGATTGCCGGTGAAGTGCGCGGCGCCCTTTTCTTAGGAACCCGCAGCGAATCGCACACATTTTCCCAAGACCAAATACCTCTGCTCGAATCTATCGCGCGCCAGGTCG
Source organism: Lujinxingia vulgaris (assembly GCA_040394315.1). Taxonomy (GTDB): domain Bacteria; phylum Myxococcota_A; class Bradymonadia; order Bradymonadales; family Bradymonadaceae; genus JACCWM01. The sequence continues at coordinate 3,996 of JBEBSM010000246.1, read as the reverse complement.
GCGTTGCCCTACACCGCCAACAACTTCTCGACGACACCCGCGCATCCGAAGCTCGTTTTAGAAACGTTGTTAACACCATTCCTGACATACTCTACACAACGACTTTCCCCGACTACAAAACAGAATTCATCAGTCCTTCGGTCACAGCAATGCTCGGGTTTACGCCAGAAGCACTTCACAACGACCCAACGCTCTGGACACAGGCAATTCATAACGACGACCGTGAGAAAACGTTTCAAAAACTCTCCGCTCACATGGAAAAAGATCACCGCTATCTCATCCAATACCGCATTACCCATCACATAACCCAGCAAACCCGCTGGCTGGAAGATCGCGGCATCATCGAACGTGACGAAAGCAACAAGACCGTCAAAATCACCGGCGTCGTCAGCGATATAACCGCTAGAAAAGAGAATGAAGACCAACTGATCTTCCTGGCATTTCATGACCTTTTAACCGGCCTGCCGAATCGCGCAAAGTTCATCGATACGCTCGATTCCAAACTCAACAGCCCGGACCACGATCCCAATACACGTGGTGCCATTTTTTACGTAGATCTTGATAGATTTCACGTAATTAACGACATTCTAGGCCACGATTTTGGCGATGAATTATTAATGCAAGTCGCCCAACGGCTTCGCAGCACACTACCCGACGACGTCCTGATATCACGAACAGGCGCTGACGAATTTTTGGTCTACGTCCCGCTTTGTTACGACCCGCAATGCGACGGAATTGAGAAAGATTGCAAGCAGCTTGCAATCCAAATTCTCGATGCAATCAAAACCCCCTACCACATCAAAAACCAGGAAACGCTGTTAAGCGCGAGCATCGGAATCAGCCTCTTTCCAAACGATGCAAGCAACGCCGAATTACTCCTCAAACACGCACATCGCGCCGTTTTGCGCTCCAAAGAACTCGGCAACGACAGTCACCAGTTTTATGCCGGCGACCTTGCACAGCGACAACAACGCGAGCTTTTCCTACACTCCAAGCTTCACCACGCCATTGAGCGCAACGAATTCTCCCTCTACTACCAACCCATAGTCGACCTACAAACCGGCAAAATGCTCGGTGTCGAAGCCCTATTACGCTGGAAACCAACCTCCGGAGAAATGATCTCGCCCGCCGAGTTTATCCCGGTTGCGGAGACAACAGGCCTCATCGTCCCCATCGGCGACTGGGTGTTCACAGAAGTCTGTCGCCAACTGCGTATCTGGCAAGACCAGGGATTTCACATACGCATTGCCTATAACCTTTCCCCTCGCCAATTTTTTTGCCACGATGTGGTTGCGAAAATGGTACAGGTAATCAACGAAAACGGCGTCGATCCGGACATGCTCGAAATCGAAATCACCGAGAGCGTCGCCATGTTCGACATCGAACACGCCATGGGCGTTTTGAACGACATGAGAACCCACGGCCTGCAAATCTCAATCGACGATTTTGGCACCGGATTTTCCTCGCTTCATCGCCTCAAACACATGCCCGTCCAAACACTGAAAATCGACCGTTCGTTCGTTCGCGATTTACCCGACGACGAAAAAGACGCCAGCATCGTAACCACAATTATTCAGCTTTCCCAGAACTTCAAAATGCACTCCATCGCCGAAGGCATTGAAACGCTCGAGCAGTGGACCTACCTGCGCGACCTGGGCTGTGTACTCGGTCAGGGCTTTTACTTTAGCCGCCCTGTTCCGGCCACGGAAATCACCGACATGTGCAAGCAGAAAAAACAGTGGCCTAACCCACAAAACTCCGATCTACTCCTCGCCGAAAAAGCTTAACCCATTGGCAAACGGGTGAATTGCCGCCTTACAAATTCGCGGCAAGACTTGATTTTAACTCACATTTCGATATAGTTCGACAATGAGTCGAATTCACACATTATGTGACTTCATAGATTACAATGTCAGATCTCTCGCTGAGCTCTGAATGAGATAATTGCACCAAACAACCTGTTGTCGTAACTACATCGACACAGACTTTGCTAATATGTTCGCTGATTAGAGAGAAAAAACATGTTTAAACTTGGTAATACTGCGACGTGGGCAACGCTTGCACTCGCTTCCCTCGTGTTTGTTGCGGCCTGCGGAGATACCGACTCGGCTCCTATCGCATCCGAAAACAACCCACGCCAGGAAAACAACAAACCAGTCGAAGCGCCCGAAAACAGCAAGTTAATGCATGTTACTCCCTGCCAAAGCGGAGAAAGCGTATGCGTCGTCTCGCTCAGCGTCGGTGCCACTACAGAGCTCAACGTAAAACTGGTCGATAGCGATAATAAACCAGTAAAAGATGCTGCTGTTCAATTTGAACTTGTCGCCTCCTCCACGCCTGCCGGAATTCAACGCAGCTCGGCGAATAGCTTTACAAACTCCGAGGGTATCGCGACCATTTCTCTCAAAGCCGATGAAGACCCAAATACGGCTGTCGGCATTAGCGACATCATCGTTTCTGTAAAAAACCCGGACATCAAAAAACTGCGATTTACCGTCAGTGTTAACGCCAAAGACTCGGCAAACTACCAAATTAACCCGACCCATGCAGGAACCGCACTCTTCTCGAAAGTTGACGCCCTGCTATTTGAGGGTGACTACACATGTGATCAACTCGCTGATCACCTGGCTCTGAGCGGCAGACTCCCCACCGCCCTCAATAACCGCCGCGGCAGCGTCGATGGCGACCGCACCATCTTGCCAATCGTTTTCCCAAGCCAACCAAACGGCTCAAAGTACACGGTCATCGTTAAAGGATATTCCGAACTCAACGAGAATGTAGAGGTCGTATTCGGTTGTACTGATAACAACCCTGCCATCGAAAACGGAATCTCGGTTGTTGTAGACGTGGCTTTGTTCGACCACATCCCAAACCTGAAAGGCGTCTTCAACGTCAGCCACAGCTTCGATCTGCGCGACACGCTTCCGGAAAACATCCGCCGCATTGTCGACATCATCGGTCGCGTCGCAACCGATCCCGGTAGCTTCATCGTCGGTTGCAACGCCGGCTCTGCAGGCTGCCCGCCCGGTGGCTCCGAAGGTATCATCAATATCCTGGCCGACTTTCTACCCGACGGCACATTTTCACAGACCATCAACGATATCCTGGGCAACAACCTCGTTCGCGGCATTGTCCGTGACAGCATCAATACGCTCTTTGAGCAGTGGATCAACAGCGATAGCGTACCCGCATGGGCAACCAATAGCGTCCAGCTCACCAAGGATATCTACGAGACCCTGGGTAACTTCCGCGTTCAGGGAAAAATCTTCTTTGACCAGGCCCCCGTCGCTGCTGTTGAAGACGGCGCAGCAATCGGCGTTATCCCCACCGACAGTGGCCGCCAGCTCTGGAACACCGTCATCTTCAAATGGAGCCGTGGCTGCGCAAGTCAGGGTTCATCCTGCGGAGACATCCCATTCACAGCAAGCCAAATCGGAGTTTCCGGCTCTGCTATCGAAGGGCGATTTGATGGCATGGTCTTTAATTCAGACAAGCTGCGCATCAACGAACACACCCTCAGTCTGAACTACGGACTTCTGTTGATGGCTGTTATCGAGAAAGTCGTGCTGCCCGCTATCTTTGGCCCGAATGTAGACTCGGTCGACGCAATGCTCGATAACTTCATCAAGTGCGATAAACTCCTCAAGCCAGACAATTCTTTATACAATACCGCCAAATCCATGTGCACCATGCTGCTTGCTCAAGCCAGCTCCAGCCTTCGTGATTACGTCGGAACCAACCTTGTATACGACGGCAACGAACGATTCCTTATCAGCACGCCCATCGATTCACCATGCAAGCTACATCAGCCAACCAACTACGTAGGTAATACCTGGCAAGGTTCTCCGCTGCCTTATATCCAGACCCTGGGCGAAGGAGATCCAAAAGAGCTTCAGTGCAAATGGGAAGCTAAAATCAAGTTCTCGCAAGGCAAAGTTACAACCATGGGCGGTCGTTTCTACGGCGTACGAGAAGGTTTCTAAGAAATACTTTTAG
>JBEBSM010000245.1:0-6225 GCA_040394315.1 Lujinxingia vulgaris | reverse complement strand
GGATCGTGTTGTGCTGGTCAATGATCGTATGCCGGCGGAGCAGACGGGTGAAGGGTATGCGGAGTGGCTGGCGGGGCAGCAAGATATTGGGCATGCGGACCGGGTTACGCTTCATGCGGCGGCGGAGGTTGAGCAGGCGATTGTGTTTTTGCCGGGGCGAATGCAGGGTTTGTACGGCTGTTATCTGGTGGGGCGTGATGGTGTTGCGCAGAGTGGGATTCGGGCGGCGGGTTGTCAGTTGCTGCGTGTTTTTTGTTGTGTGATCGAGGGGTTTTCCAAACGTGGCATGGAGATCAGTGCGTGTGGTAGCGCGTTGCCGGGGGCGCCGATAGAGGTTGTTGGGAGCTGTTTGCGCGGCAATTCGAGTCGTGAAGGCGGTGGTGCGTTGTTTGTGCATGATAGCGCGTTGCGGTTGGAACAGTGTGTGTTTGAAAACAATCGGGCGAAGACGGGCGGCGCGATTCTGGCGACCGATTTGAAAATGCCGTTGCTTTTGAAGTCGTGCAAACTGCAGCGAAATCGGGCGTTGGGGCGCAGGCTTTCGCGTGAAATGATTGCACAGATCGGTCTTGAAGCGTGGCAGGGGTTGGAAGGGCTTGGTGGTGCGATTGCGATTGAAGCTAGTAGTTTGAAGATCGACGATAGCCGTTTTGATGTGAATGATGCGGCGTTAGGCGGCGGCGCGATTGCAGTTTTGGGCAGTCGCGTGGTGATTGAATGCAGTCTTGAGCAGATGTTTGTGCAAAACCGGGCGAATATCGGTGGTGCGATTTTGGCGGTTGGTTGGAAGGGTGAGCAAAGCATGGTTAAGGCGCGCGATGCGGTTTTTCAGAGCTGTCAGGCGCAGTATTTGGGGGGCGGTTTGGCGCTGATTGGACTGAGTTCGGCGCAGTGTAAGGGCGGTCATTTTTATGCGAATCACTGCGCGGACGCGGATGGGGCGGGTGGTGCGGTTGTGGTTTTGAGGGGCGCTGTTTTCTCGGCGGAAGATGTGCGGTTCAGCAATAATGTGTCGGAAGGCGATGGTGGAGCGCTTGCGGTGATCAACGCGACATTGCGGATGAGTAAGCAATGTTCACTCAAGGAAAATGAAGCGCGCGGGTCGGGTGGCGGGATTTATTGTGTGACGACTCCTGATGCGGAGATGGAGCGGTTTGCGCACGATCCGAGCTTTTCTAGGCCGTTTGCGTTGCAGTTGAAGGAATTACGTGTTTGCGGGAACCGGGCTGGCGGGTTGGGTAGCGGTGTGTTGGCGGGTAATGTGTTTGATTATGCGACGTTTCCGTTAAAAATCGATATGCTGGAGACGGTGCATGTTTATGGGAATCAGAGTGAGAACTCTCGGGTGGAGGTGTTGGTAGAGTGGGCGGGTGAGGAGCGTTTTGGGGTTCGTGATGTCTTGCCTTTAAAGGTGTTGTTAGGCTGAGGTGGCTGGCGGTCCTAAATCGACGATCGCTTCGCCGTAACCTCTGAGATGGCCAGGATCGGCCTATCCCAGAGGTTACGGCTTCGCGTTCGTCGATTTATGCCTCGCCAGGGTGCGTTTCTGGCGGTGTAGGGATGGGGATCGGGGTGCGTTTGTTGATTTGTGGCTCGCCAAGGTGCGTTTCTGGTGGTGTAGGGATGGGGATCGGGGTGCATTTTTTGGGGGGCGGAGGAAAGGCACGGCAAGGGCGGGGGTGAAGGGTGGGTAACTGTAAGGAATGGGGAGTTTCGTTGAAGTCGTACAAATTCAATGTCGTATGAATAGTCCTGATTTATGAGGAGATATGATGACGGGATCTGTGCCGCGGACGATGACGGTTTTTTTTGATGAAACGGGGGCGCATGATTGTGCGTATTTTGCGTGGGGATCGATCTGGATGGCGCATGAGCGGTTGGATGAGTTCAATGCGACGATCGATGCGATAGCGAAAAAGCATGGGGTGCGGGGTGAGTTTGGGTGGAAGGATGCGACGTCGCGGACGGCGTTTTGTGTGGAGGTTGTGCGGTGGTTTTTTCGGCAGCGTTGGGTGTGTTTTCAGGCGCTGTTTGTGCGCAAGCGGGATATGCGGATATTTTCGAGTGCTCGGGATCACAATGATTCGGTGGCTTATAAGAAGCTGTTGTGCACGTTGGTGGCGTTGCAGACGGTGAAGTTTGATGCGTTGCCGGGTGGGCCGCGGGCGTTTCGGATTATCGTGGACAGGGTTGGGGATAAGCCGTCGGTTGCGGAGGAGGAGTATCGGATTTTGGAGGCGACGATTCGCAAGTGGAGCGATACGAGCCTGGCGCCGGTGACGAAGTTTGCGCGGGTGGATAGTCAGTCGGCGCGTGGGATTCAGTTGGCGGATTTGTTGGTGGGGGCGATTCGGGCGGAGTGGGAGGGGGGAGATAGTAAGCGGATCAAACGTCGTGAGTTTCGGAGGATGCTGGCGGAGTGTCTGGGGTGGGAGCATTTGCGGGCAACGACGCCGATGAACTTGAAGTTTAATATCTGGTTGCACAAGGCGTGTCAGGGGTTTGCGATGCGTCCGATGGTGTTGAAATATCCGGAGGGAGATCCGGAGGCGGCGTTGGGTGGGCGTTTTGGTTTTGGGGGTGGTTCTCGGTCGGGTTTTGGGCGGGGGTTGGGGTCGGGGTGGAGAGATAAGTTTCCGGTTGAAGTTAAGGGCAACGACCATCTCACGCGAAGCCGCGAAGGCGCGAAGGGAAAGGCTAAGGCACGGCTAAGGAAGGAAGATGAATTGGTTGGTGGGGTGGGTGAGCGGGTTGAGTTGGGTGGTGAAGGTGGGCTGACGGTGGCGATTACGCGGCGGCCTGCGGCGGTGAAGGTTGCGAAGGCTACTAAGAAGAAGGTAGGGGCGGTGAAGGCTGCGAAGACGAAGTTGGAGCCGGCGGAGCAGTTGGCGAAGGAGAAGGAGAAGAGAGAGCGTGCGCGGGCGTGGGCAAAGCGGAAGGCGAAGTCGCGGGCGAAGAAAAAGGCGAAGAAAGAAAGGTGGGAAGCGAAGGTGCAAGAAAAAGCGGCTTCGCGAAAGGTCGCGAAGCCGCAGAAAAAGGCTAAAGAAAAGACGAAGTGAGTTAGGGCGTTTGGAGAACTAGAAGGGGTAGCGTTCGCGTTCGACGACCAGATCTGCAACCGTGCGGCGTAGGCTGATGAGGTCGACGCGGGGGTGGAATGTCAGGCGGTCAAGGGCCTGGAGGTGTGTCTCGAGTTTGTCGCCTTTGGCGAGGTTGGCGAGCAGGTTTTCGGCGGTTGTGCGGATGATCTGGCTTGAGGTTGTGAGGGAAATGCGGGTGGCTGCGCGTTGTCCGGCGCAGGCATCAAATCCGCCGTCGGTAATGAGTTGGAGGGTGCGGGTGACGGTGGAATCCATTGCGTAGAGGTGGATGATGAGGTCGGCCAGATCCATGAGGATCTCTTGTTCTTTGGGGAGGTTGGCCATGTGTTTTTGGATGGCCTGGTTTGCGCAGTAGACGACGATTTGCTTGCTTTGTTCGGTCATGAACTTTTCGAACGCGAGGGTGGGGTCGTTGTCCTGGCCGGGAGGTGTTGGCTTCTCGGGTTGTGCGAGGGCGGCTTCGACCTGTTGGATGGTGGCGAAGAGGTTGAGCTGGCCTTTCATGGTGCGTTTTAAGATCATGCCGGGGATGAGCATGCGGTTGATTTCGTTGGTGCCTTCGAAGATGCGGTTGATGCGCGAGTCGCGGTACATGCGCTCGATTTCGTATTCTGCGGAGTATCCGTAGCCGCCGTGGATCTGGAGTGCTTCGTCGGTTACGAAGTCGAGGGCTTCGGATCCGAAGACTTTCATGATCGAGTCTTCGACGGCGAATTCTTCGATCGCGGCCATGACTTTTTCGATGTAGTCGTCGGTGTTGGAATCAAGCGTTTCAAGGCTTGCGTCCATGTATCCGGCGACGCGGTAGCTCATGGATTCGAGCGTGTAGAGACGGGTGGTCATTTCAGCGAGCTTGCTGCGAATGGCGCCAAATTCTGCGATGGGCTGGCCAAACTGGGTGCGTTCTTTTGCGTATTCTACAGCGATCGCGAGCGAGTGTTTTGCGCCGCCGAGTACGCCGACGCCGAGTTTGAAGCGGCCGATGTTAAGGATGTTGAAGGCGATTTTGTGGCCTTTGCCGATTTCGCCGAGCAGGTTTTCTTTGGGGACTTTGACGTTGTCGAGGTTGAGCTGGCGGGTGGATGAGCCTTTGAGGCCGAGTTTCTTTTCTTCGGCGCCGGTGGAAACGCCTTCGAGGCTGGATTCGACGAGGAATGCGGTGAATTTGTTGCCGTCGACCTGTGCAAAAACCGTGTGGAGATCTGCAAAACCAGCGTTCGTGATCCACATCTTGGTGCCGTTTAAGATGTAGTGCTCGCCGTCTTCGCTGAGAACAGCGGTGGTTTTTGCGGCAAGCGCGTCGGAGCCGCTGCCGGGTTCGGTCAGTGCGTATGCGGCGAGTAGTTCGCCTGTGCCCATGCGTGGGAGGTATTTTTCTTTTTGCGCGTGGTTTCCAAAATAGACGAGGGGGAGCATTCCGATACCGGTTTGCGCGCCAAAGCTGACGGAAAATCCGGCGTATCGTGAGAGTTTTTCGGTGACGAGCATGCTGGTGGTTTTATCGACTTCCAGGCCGCCGTATTGCTCGGGGATGTCCATCATGAGCAGGCCGATGTCGGCTGCTTTGCGGAGTGTTTTTACCATCAGTTCGAGGTTGCCGCTCTCCAATTCCTCGACGTGTGGCATGACTTCGCGGGTCATGAATTCTTCGGCCGTGCGGGCGAACATGATCTGATCTTCGGTGAACTTTTCGGGTGTAAGAATGGTCTCTTCACCGGCTTCACGGATCAGAAATGTACAGCCTTGGGGCTTTTGATGACTCATGATGATGCTCCGAACATGGGTGGTTAGTAGATAATGAATGACGATTCATTCCTGAGCGCAGCTTACCGAAAGCGCACGGAACGTCAACCTGAGCGGATAAAAACCGTCAGATTAACGTGAGAAATGTGGCAAATTGTAGGGGGAATGTTGAGAATTAGTGCAGTTCGCGCGATTTTTCGGATCGTGGAGCTGCGTAGACGAAGGATTTGAGCTTTTTCAGCAGCTCAAGATGACGTTCGTCGACCAGCCATTCGTCGGCAACTTTGTAGGTAATGGTGTCGCGTTTTCGGCCCGGGGTGGCCTTTTTGTCGAGCACGCCCCAGTCGACGAGCAGTCGGACGGCGTTGACGAAGGTGGGTTTGGAGATGCTTTCGAAGAAGATGGTTTCGCCGCGCAGGTAGTCACTTTTACCCTGTTTGAGCGCGTCTTTGATGAGTTCCTGGTCTTCAAATTCGCGGGTGGCAAGTTGGTGCAAAAACTCGGCTACGATGGTGTATGCCTCGACGAATGTGAGGACGATGCGGCGGAAAAATTCGAGTTCGGAGGTGGTTTTGATGACGACCTGTTTATCGTCGATCGTGAGCCAGCCGGATGCTTCGAAATAGCGAAGAGTGCGTTCAAAAACGTTTTCAAATTCTGCGCGTTCTGCGTAGATCCACTCGTATTTGAAGAGTTTGCTGAGAAACAGCGTGTCTTGCAGCAGGAGATCGTAATCGATAGTGGATGCATCAAAGCGCAGGATTGCGGACGCGAGCAGGGCTTCTGGGACGAAATAGTGGACGAGCGTGTTGCGGTAAAACGAGAGTTCGAGCCTGGTTTCGTCGTCGAGTTTGTAGAAGGTTTCGTTGTCTTCGCGTGTGATTTGAATCTGTTTGTTATCTTCAAAAATGGCGAGGACACTGTCCATGACGTCGGCGACGGCCCGCTCGATGGATTCGACGATGCCGGCGGCGTTGGCCGTGTCGGGCCTGCCCGGCACGCCGGTGAAACGCGCGCGAAGCGGCACGAGGGGGAGGGCCTGCGTAAACGCAGCCGTCGCCTCACACGGCTGGACAAGGGCGAGCGGCACGTCGGGCACGCGGGCGCGTAAAAAATCGGGGTCGCCGAGCAGGTAGAAGGGCGGAACCGCCTGCCGCTGGCGCGAGCGCCAGGCGGCAACGGTGATTTCCGGGCCGATGCCGGAAGGGTCGCCCGCAGTCAGGGCGAGTAGCGTCGGGCCGGCCGCTCCCCGTTCCATGGTCGGCGGGTCAGCGCCTGACGATCTGCGCCTTGGAACGAAGCTCGTCCGTCAGCTTCTTCGACGCGCCCTCCATGTCGTCGTCCTTGCCTTGCTGCTCGGCGCCGAACACCATCTGGGCGA
>JBEBSM010000244.1:0-6235 GCA_040394315.1 Lujinxingia vulgaris | reverse complement strand
ACACACAACATCGGGTTCAAGATCTTATTTCAAATAACTGAAAACATTTTCAAAATAATTTCTCACCCCACCCACGTAGCTCTCTCAGAGATGGTATCCGCCCCTTATTCTACGCTATATTTCAACGACTTACTCACCAAAACAAACCGTTGAACAATTCTATACCTCACCCCCCCAAACGCTTCCATACACACCCAATTCCCTTCAAAATCTGATCACAATCTGACAGCCTCTCCCTCCTCCGAACATATCAGGCGCCCCAGGAGCCAGACTGACGTTTTGAGTACGCACTGCCCCCTCCAAATCGACAAAAAAACCAAAACCGGCATTTTCAAAAAACGTAGAAACACCCTCTCAGAGACGGTCACCGACCTTCACCCTACGCCAAATCCCATTTTAAAAATCGCCCGATTTACCCCACACCATCTCAGCACTCTCCCCCCACACCAATACAAAATCCCCCCACACCACTTCACCGCTCAATCAAAAAACAAGATCTCGGCTTCCCCATGCTTTTTAATCAACGCATCAACCCGCTCCAATAGACGCTTTCGCTGCTGCCAGAACACCTCAAGCCGTAAATTCTCAGCAGATATTGCGTCGGGAAACAGCATTTCACTGACCGCTTCCGGTCTCATTAGTCGCAAAGAATAGATGGTACTACGACTAAACCGGGTAACCTGTTCAAAACGCGTCTGAATTTTTTGCATCGCCTGAAACTGAAACGCCGCACCATTGTCGATGGACACGAAATTGCCATCAGCGAAGTGATTATTCACGCCATAATAATCTTCGATCAGACTGAAACGATCGTGATTGTTCGTGAGGTAATCAAACACGAGCAGCGTCGAGACCTGTTGCGCAAGCGAGCGCGTCGTAGCACCGGACTGCTCACGTAAAATACCGGTATAAAACGAGCTGTTCGGCCGGCTTTTTAACGCTGCGATTGCATCGCTGAGCGGCACATCCAACAAGGCCGGATCTGCTGCATGATCCACCCACGACTGCCAGATATCGTCATACTCGATTGGCCACAACGCAAACTGTGGGATCCACTCTTTGAGCGTTCCATAGAGATATTCCGTTACACTTCCATCCGCGTTGGCTTCACTCTCCCAGATCAACTCATCAAATCGCGCAGCATATTTGCGTTGCTTCTCGGTGTTGATCTGCCCGTACATCGTTTCAAAGTCATTTCGACTGATTCGAGCAGCCCGGTTTTCTGGAACATTGAAGTGACAGACCATAATAAAACATAAATTGTAGGCCGCGACTTCCGTTCGCCAGCCTCCTTGCCACACGCGTTGGTCAGGTTTGAAGGCGTAGAGATTCTCTCCCCCACGCGTCAGCCGAAAAGACACCGAATGACCGCCACCCAGTGCCCGCAACTCATCGATCGACGTTATTTTTTGCAGTCGCTCGCCGCCGCCGTCGACGATCACGGACGGATCAGCGTTCGGTACAATCGTGATGAGCGAATAATCAAGACGTGGATCTGCACGCAAATTCATGTCGAACAACGCCTGGCTTTCAGGCGTCACGCCATTTTGACGAACCTGCCCAAGAATCATCTGTTTTGCACGTTCCGACATGCCGGATTCTACCAGACCAAGAATTCTCTGGCGCGCTGTCTGCGTTGTTGCGCCGTTGACCGTTTCCGACGCGACGGCAATTGCGGACCACAACGAACGCAGTCGGGACAAGTCCACATCGACCGGCTCGCTGATCGCAAACGCAACCGGCGCAGGTGCCTTCTCTACAGCAGGTGCTGTTTTCGAATGATAAACGTGAACAACCAGCGCGCTGGCTACAGCCGTCGCAACGAGTAAACCGGCAAATATTGCCAGGTGTGGTTGTGAAAGCTTACGAGATTGCCCGACCCCAGTCTTTGTTTCTGCGACTTCTGCTACTATCTGAACCAGACTTTCAGCCGGCACGTCCAGCTCTGCTCGGACAACTTCCGGCTCAGCCAACGCCAGGGGTCGAACAACGCTTTCAGGTGCTTCTGGTAGCGGTGGCGGCGGTCTTTGCTGCACCGCGACGGGTTGAACCGGCGTTTCGATGCTCACGGCCTGTGAAGGCGTTAATTCAACCCGCTTCGCTGGTTCCTCGACCGCAACAAGACTTTCCGCCGTCACCGTGGCAGTAACCGATGACGCATCAGCCATGAATTCTGGTTCAACCGACGCCTCTATTATTGCAATCGGTTCAGAACTCAACGCGACATGTTTCGCAGGCTCTTCTTGGACCGGCGAAACAATATCCGTCACCAGATCATCGGCGATTGGCGTGTCGAATGCGCTATCCAGATCAAAAACATCATCGAAAACATGCTCAAACGCGAAGGATAGCCCAAGATCCGAATCGACATCTGCCGTTACAACATCCGCAGATTCCATGGACTTGTGCTCCACCGCGGGAGCAACAGCCGCAATCGAGCGAGGCGTTGGCGCATGCGAGCGCTTCTCGCGAAGCTGCTTGAGCAAGACGGCAGCAAGTGGGTGAACATCGTCTGGCTTATCGGTTTCTGGAAGACGTTTTGCATTACGCACCAGTTCGACAGCAGACGCCGGCGCTGGAATCGCGAACGAATCGACCGACTCCGGCCGCTCTCCAAAAACCACAGGGCGAGCACTCGGCTCTTTTTGTTGTGCGAGTTGGCCAAAAACACCAAGATTACTGATCGCTGGCGCCGCATCCGACTCGAGATTTTCTTCGGTCGCCACCGGCCGAAAGCGATTTTGCAGCGCCGTCGGCTCAATCGGTGCACTGGAACGCTCGGCCACAGGTGGCACATCCTCGGGTCGATTAAACAACGCGCCCAATCTCACACGCGTCCAACCCTGCGCTTCGCCGTCCGGCAACGGAGCCGACTCCTGCCGTTCGTGCACGCGTCCATGTGTCGTTTCTTCACGTCGGATTTTTTCAAAGCGCGATGCATCTTCCACCGGATTTCGAACCAGCTGATACGGCGGCACATGAATGATTGCGCTACATGCAGGACACGGAAGCTCTGTAATCGCCGCAGCCGTGCGTCTGGGCGTCAGCCGAAATTGCGCGTGACATCCATGACAACGTACCTGCATTGAGTGCGAAACCTGCTCAGCCAACTGCGGAAAACTCATGATACGAAGAATTCGAAATTCCGACGGGCTGGCACCTGCCAAACCCAAGAGTTATACAGTGTTACCAGTTTTTCGACGAATGCCAAGAAACTGCCGTCAAACCAACGAATAAGCAGGTTTTTTCATCACGGCGTTTGCGAACGCGAGGCCGTAAAGATTCGGCGAGGAGAAATTTCAAGCATATTCGAGTCGCCCGCAGCGTGGTTGGTTGCCTGATTCGTGGTCGATCCGATGGACAATACATGCATCCCGGATTCGCCGTCTTCGATGACAATATAATTTACAATCGTCACCGCACTTTCCAGGCCCGATTCGGACTTTTCTGCTCGCCCGACAACCCGAAAACGAAGAAATTCACCATCCACTTCGACCGGATCGACCAGGCTTGGATCCCCGAGCGCACCGATTCCATACAGGCCGATGTGTTCTTTGAGCATCGCCAAAATGTTGTCTGCACCATGAGCATCGATCAGATCTTGAGACAAATAGGGAAGCGCACGCTCGTTTTGATCCCCGTGAACCGCAAAAACAAGTCGCGTGTACGTATCGAGCGCCTTGCGAACACGCGACGTTTTAAAGCCAATCGGCGGTAACGTCGGCTCTTCACACGCCCCCGTTAACCGTGCTTCTGAAACCTGTGTCCGGATGAACTCGCCTTGCTCCGTCGGCACTTTCTCACGTCTTGAAATGGCCGCATGAAGCAATCGACCGGAATTCAAAACGATATAGCGCGCGACAAACTGCTCATCGGTCGCGACCATCACAACGGCGGCTTCGTTATTAACCAAAATATGTTCTGAAATTCGTAATGGCGAATCACCTGGTAGCACGGCCTGAACCGGCTGTTTCTTGCCACTACCAGGCTGCTCGAGCGTTGGCATACGCGGAAAAAACTGGGACAAACCACCAAACGCATGCAATTGGTTCCATAACGGCGAGTCGCCCTTTGCCGACTGCAACTCTACGCCTGTATTTTGGAGCATAACGTCCGGATATTCACCATCCTTGGCCTCCTTTCCCGGCAGGCGAATTTCGTTTCGCACCGTGTACAAACCAACCTGCCGACTATGCAAACGCCAGGCGGGTAATTGCGTGTACGGAGACGTATCGGGCTTCAATTCGAAGCGCCCCAGGAGCTGTTGTGTCTGAGGTTGGTTGCGCAACATGGGCGTCTTTTCTGCAGCGCTTGCCGTTGTCGTCGTAATCTCAAAATCATACACCAGCGCGCACTTTGCTGTTTCGGAATACTGCAACGACGTTCGTTCAGATGACGTTTCGCGCGACGCAAGCTTGAGGTATTTCGCCGCATCAAGCCAGTGCTCCGACAGCTCCGCAAGCACCGGCGAATCGATGCTGTTGGTCACCGCAACAGCCGGTTTGGCCGCTGGCTTGTCACAACCAGAAATACCAACAAGAAAAAGAGAAGAAACAACAAACATTTTAAAACCATAGGCACAACAACCTTTAACCATGATGCAATCGCTCCCTGTTGTCGCGTGATGATGCGGTCGAAATTAGAAAACAGATGAAAATTTATAACGACTTTCACAACAGAGACGCGTCGCAAGGTTTTTACACCCGTGGCGAACAACAAGCGCGTGACAGCACTAGAAATGCATGGATTGTAGTGATAACAATCTAAGCAATCAGAACGTGACGGCAAAGTATAGAACCCAACCAGGCAGCTAAAACGCAGAATTTCAGGCGAAGGAAAGCAAAATGAGCGTAAAAACAGACAAAAAACGCATTGTTGTTACCGGTGCATCCGGTTCACTGGGTGCCGTCGTAGTCGAACAATTTCTAGCACTTGGCTACCAGGTTGTCGGCATCGACATGCACACTGCCAACAGCAGCGATGCGCTCGAAAACGATAAAAAACACGCGAACTTGCAATGGATCCAGGCCGACCTGACACAACCCAAAACTGTGCAATCCGTATTCGAAACGATCGAAAAAGCACTCGGCGGCATCGACGTTCTTATCCACTGCGCAGGCGGCTTTCGATACCTGCACGCAACCGACGCCGGCGACCAGGACATCGACTTTCTTGTCGGCTTGAACCTACGCTCAAGCATGTATGTTTTGCGCGAAGTGCTCGGCGGCATGAAATCACGAAACTACGGCCGAATCATCTTCATCGGTTCTAAATCGACGCTGCATCCAGGCGCCGGCGAAGGCCCCTACGCCGCAACCAAAGCCGGCATCAACGCGCTAGTCAGCTCAAGTGCCGCCGAAGTTAAACAATACGACATCAATATCAACGCCGTTTTACCCTCGGTTATCGACACGCCACCGAACCGCAAGGACATGCCCGACGCAGACTTTTCGCGCTGGGTCGATCCCGCAAAACTTGCACAGATCATCGTTGGATTGACCGAATCCTTTGGCGATCCCATCAATGGCGCACTGATCCCCGTCAGTGGCCGAATGTAAGTTCGAAACCGATTGAATTTTCTGTGAGAAAAGTACCGATCACCGCGAAAAAATTCAGGTGAATAACGTCATGAAATCGCTCGTTACCATCATTGATCACCCTTTAGTCCAACATAAACTCAGCATCATGCGCAAAAAAGAGACGAGCACCGCCGGCTTTCGACGGCTGCTCGGCGAAATCTCGATGCTGCTCGGCTACGAAATTACGCGCGATCTACCCCTCACGATGGAAACCATTGAAACCCCACTCACAACCATGCAAGCGCCGGTATTAGAAGGCAAAAAACTGGTGTTTGTACCCATTTTGCGCGCCGGCATCAGCATCGTCGAAGCACTACTCGACCTTGTGCCATCTGCGCGCGTTGGCCATATCGGACTCTGGCGAGATCCGGAGACATTTGAGCCGGTCGAGTATTATCTTAAAATGCCGGACGATATGAGCACACGCGACGTTATCATCGTCGATCCGATGCTCGCTACCGGCCATTCCGCCGCCGCCGCCGTCAAGCGCATCAAGGAATTCAACCCGCGTTCCATCAAATTTCTGTGTCTACTCGCGGCCCCCGAAGGCATCAAAACGTTTCATGAACATCATCCCGACGTGCCACTCTACACGGCTGCCATCGACGATTGTCTGAACGAAAAAGGCTACATTATGCCAGGTCTTGGCGACGCCG
>JBEBSM010000243.1:0-6244 GCA_040394315.1 Lujinxingia vulgaris | reverse complement strand
CAGTTTGGGCAGCTAAGCGATAACACCCCACAAAAGACCCCGGTGTGCTTGCCACACCGGTGAAGCAGTTTGGGCAGCTAAGACATATGCCCCACAAAAGACCCCGGTGTGCTTGCCACACCGATGAATCAGTTTACCCAGCTAACAAACGTTCATGTCACGAGACTAGCTACCCCAAACTTTACTCACCGGTCAGACAAGCTGACCGGGGCCGCCGATCATAAAGACAACCCTGCTAGCTACCCCAAACTTTACTCACCGGTCAGACAAGCTGACCGGGGCCGCCAATCATAAAGACAACCCTGCTAGCTACCCCAAACTCTGGTCACCAGCGTGCAAGCACGCCGGAGCCGCCGATCATAAAGACAACCCTGCTAGCTACCCAAACTCTGCTCACCAGCGTGCAAGCACGCTGGGATCGCCAAAACAAAAAAAGGCTGCATCAGCAGCCAAAAAAGAAAAAACGTCGCTCGGCGAGGATCGAGCGGGGAGAGCGAAGCCGTTATCCGTCGGGATTGGCCTCTGTCCGGCCATCCCGACGGTAACGGCGAAGCTATCGTCGCTCGAAACCGCCGGGAACCGTCGCAACGCCGGCGATGTGGAGCAAAGCATCTCCCTGGTGAACGAGGGGATGGGTGACATGAGAGAGAACGATCCCATCAAACGGCGCAAAAACCTTCGTCACCGTCCGCTCATACACGTCACCAATCGTGCCAACGAGCTGTTTACGTTCCACATAATCACCGCTTTCGACGTTCAGTCGCAAAATCCCGGCGCGCTTGGCACGCACCCACTTACTCGTCTTCGATTCGAGCAATTCTTTGCTAACCTGTTGTGGAACGTGATCGCGCATACCGAGCGAATCCATCACGCGCAAAATCCCCTCCACACCCACGGCCACCGGATATCTGTCAAACCGCTTTGCTTCGCCGCCCTCGAACAACAAGATCGGAATCCCGCGCGCAGCAGCTACATGACGCAGCGATCCGGTTGGCGCGCTACCGGTCATCATCACCGGCGCGGCGAACGCTTCGGCAATCCGACGTGTTTCCGGATCGTTCAAATTCCCACGGATATGCGGATGATTGTAGCGCCCTTCGGCAGCCGTATGCAGGTCGATCCCGTGCGTGCACGCCGCCACGATTTCGTCCAAAAACAGCCGTGCAAGACGCGCCGCAAGTGAGCCGGTTTTACTCCCAGGAAAGCTACGATTCAGGTCGCGACGGTCCGGCAAATACCGGGAACCGCTCAAGAAACCAAATACGTTCACAATCGGTACCGCCACGACCGCACCACGCAGTTTGAGCGGATCGATCCGCTCAAGCACTTCGCGCACGATTTCTACGCCGTTGACTTCATCACCGTGCAACGCGGCGCTCACCCACAGCCGCGGCCCCGGCTCACTGCCATTGATCACTTCGACCAGCAGCGACAACGGTGTTTGCGTCGGCAGCCTGCCGACCGGAATTTCCAGCGCCGCGCGCTTGCCCGGAGATACGGATGTTTTACCAATCGTGACGATCATCGGCCCCTCAAAATGAGATGTGGTCACGGCTGGCTCCGCCAGACGCGTTTTCTTCAATAAATGCGATGACACGATCGGCCACGTTGATTCCGCTGGCCTTCTCAATGCCTTCAAGCCCCGGCGAGGAGTTGACTTCGATGACGAGCGGCCCGCGGTTGGAGCGGAGCATGTCGACGCCACAGATATTTAAGCCCACGGTTTTTGCAGCCAGAAGCGCAGCTTCGCGCTCGTCGTCCGTCAATTCGATGGCCGAACCCGTGCCACCGCGATGCAGGTTCGAGCGAAATTCACCAGGCTCTGCCTGACGTTTCATTGCGGCAACGACTTCATCACCGACCACAAACGCGCGAATGTCCGAACCGGACGATTCCTTGATAAATTCTTGAACCAAAATGTTCGCATCCAACCCGCGAAACGCTTCGATGACCGACTGGCCGGCCTTGCGCGTTTCGGCAAGCACGACGCCGATTCCCTGCGTTCCTTCCAACAACTTCACGACCAACGGCGCACCACCCACGATATCGATCACGCCGTCGACGTCTTTGGTCGAGTGCGCATAACCCGTCACCGGCAAGCCAACGCCCGCGCGCGCCAGAAGCTGCATCGCCCGCAATTTATCGCGCGAACGCGAAATCCCCTGACTTTCGTTGGCCGAAAACACGCCCATCATCTCGAACTGACGCACAACCGAAAGGCCATAAAGCGTGTACGTCGCGCCGATGCGCGGAATCACTGCATCCACATTCACCACCGACTCACCGCTAAACAAAACCAGCGGATTGCGCGATGTGATGTTCATATAGCAGCGCAAATAGTCGATAACTTCGACTTCATGACCACGCTCACGACCGGCCTCGACCAGACGATTCGTTGAATACAGGGAGGCTTTGCGCGACAAAATTACGATCTTCATAGGACTTCACTTCAACTAAAAAAACTGCCGAAACGGCTCGTTTAGAAATTTAATTAGGGCTGTAAAACGACAGAAAAACTTACGATACCTGTATCCGCCAAAAATCAGCTTCAACCCGGCATCAACGGCGGTTCCCCGCCCAGATACGAATGGCCTGCATCGACCAGATAACGACCACGAATCGCCTCGCGACCCAGCAACATCCGAAAACCCATCATGTCGCGATTGGTCAGCGTAATATCAATCGGCCATTTATCCCCGCCAAGCACCATCGTCACACGAATCACAATCCGCATCTGCACCTGGCCGTTTGAGCTACGAACCTCGCGCTCATCCAAAACCGGCGCCTCCGCTTCCACAACCTCTTGCTTGCTACGTTGAAGCGGATGCAAACGAAAACGCACCATCTTTACGCCGTCGCGCTCAAACCGATGAATATTCAGCGCATGCAACGCCGAGGTCCTGGCTCCGGTATCGATTTTGACCTTAATCTGGTCTACACCAAGCTCCGGAATACGCAGCCACTCTCGCCACCCGATTGTTTTCTTCAGTTTTTTTTGGCTGTTCTGATTTGGCACCCAACGCTCGCTTTTGAGCCGACGAATAACGCTTCGTCGCATTGTAAATACAAGTTTTTCTACACCCGATCTCTAATGCATCAATCCAACAAATGCAACGTCCCCGCTTGAACCTACCGCTTGGTCCCACACTGCTTTCATGCTAAACCCAAAGCCGTTTTACACCTCCAAATTAACTCTTTTAAGACCACGGTGAGTCCGATCATGCGCAACTTCCCCACGCATTTCTGGAAGCGTTTTCAAGACCACAAAGAACGTACCGCCTTCATTTCGCCAGCCGAAAAATCCACCACCACCACCGAAACCTACTGGGAATGGACGCGCCGCGTTCAACGCCTGGCGCTCGGTCTGATGGACGCCGGAATCACCGCAGGCACCCGCGTCGGCATGGTCGCCCCCAACAGCCAACAATGGCTCGACACCGCCTTTGCCGCCTGGCTGATTGGCGCCTGCATCGTCCCCCTCACACCCGACCGCGACCGCCGCGAAACCCTTCGCTGCCTCGCCCGCAGCGGCTGCGACTGGATCGTCGTCCGCAACGAAAACGCGCGCCTCGACCTGCGCGGCCAGTCCGCCAGCTTCCCCGAACACCTCCAATGGCTCGTCCTCGAAGATGCCCCAGCCGGCACCAACAAACCCGTCGCCAACACACCCATTCACTACTTCCCAACCATCGAAGCCACCGGCCGCGATCTCGGACGCCGCGGCCACCTCAACAAATTAGCCGAGCGCACCTACGCCCTCGATCCCAAAGCACCGGCCCTGATCTTGTTCGAACCCGAACCCGGCCCAGACCCAACCGGCGCCTACTTCTCCGGCGGCAAATTAGCCGTCATGCTCGAATATCTAGGCCGCGACTTACCCCTCGGCGACGACGCAACACTCGCCGTTTTGCTCAGCTACGGCTGGCTTTCCGCACCACTTATCACCGCCGCAGCACTCCTCAACGGCCACTGCATCGCCACCGCCCCGAGCCTGTCCGAACTCAACGACAACCTCTCCACCCTGCGCCCCACCCACCTCGTCTGCGGCCCCGCGTTTCTCGAAAGCCAGTCCGACAACTTGAAAAAACGCATCGAATCCGCCCCCGAATTCATCAAGAAAATCTCATCCATCGGCGCCGATTCCGACACATCTTCAGCCTTCGAATCCCTCACCCGCGCCGTCGGAACCATAGGCGAACGCGCAGCCCAAAAACTCCTCTACGATCCCCTCATCAAAGAACTCGGCGGCCGCCTCAAGTCGATCTACGTCTGGAACGGCCGCGTACCCAAAGACGTCTACGAGCTGCTCGATCAACTCAATATCGAAATCCTCGGCCATTTCGGCCTGCCAGAATGCGGAATCTCCCACATCGAACACCCCGGCGCGCGCCGCCAAAACTCGGTTGGCCGCCCCGTCCAGGGCTACATCTGCAAAATCGACGGCAGCAAAGCCGACCGCCCCGGCCCCATCCTCATCCGCTCCGACACCCTCTTCGACGGCTACTGGTCCGAGCAAGGCCCTCGCCAAATCGACGACAACGGCTACCTCCACACCCACATCACCGGCCACCTCCAGAGCGGTTATCTTTTCATCGATTCTGAATAAAAAAACTTTGCAATCGTCAAAGCCCGCGCCTATACCTAGAAACCCGACGATTTGAAATAACGCGATTGAACCGTGGCCGCCCGTTGGGTTCACGAATGATTGAAATAATTGAATGAATTATACTGGAGCTAGAACATGAAAATCACACGCATTCTACCCGCCCTGCTCTGCTCGACCCTTTTGCTTGGCGCCTGCGGCCCGGAATCCGACCGCGACGATGACAACAACACCCACACAAGTCCGCTGACATGCGACGACGTCAACCGCACCCAGGACGCGCCGGTTCTCGTAAGCGAGCCCGGCAAAATCACCCTGTCCGGTACGTACAAAGTAACGGGCCGCACGATTTATGACGGAGATCAGGACATCACCATCGAACCCGGCACCGTATTTTTGATGGACAGCACCAGCTCCCTTCTCATCGGCTGGCGCAGCGATCCCGCCAAAATCGCCGCCCGCGGCACCGCCGAAAAACCCATCCTTTTTTGCGGCACCGAAAAAGCAAAAGGTCACTGGAAAAACATCGAATTTTTGACCGGAACCGTCCCCGGCAGCGTCTTTGAACACGTCCGCATCGAAGACGCCGGCCGCGAAGACAACGCCCTGCTCGTAAACGCCGACGTCGATCTGAAATCCGTCGGCGTCTACGACTCCGGCGCGATCGGTATTTCCATGAAGATGCTCGGGAAAAACTCCGAAAACATCACCGTCAAAGGCAGCACCCTCCATCCCCTCGATCTGCACGGCGCCATGGCCGTCACCAACTTGCCCGACGGTGATTACACCGGAAACGGCGAAGACATCGCACTCTTCCACGGCGGCGGCGAAAACATCGTTTTCAATGACCGCGGAATCCCCTACCGCCAGGTCCAGGAACGCGTCACCTACGGCTCCGCCGGCGAATCTCGCCAGGTCACCTACAACGCGGGCGTCGAATACCAACTCTGCGCCGGTTGCTACCTGCAACTCGGCTGGCGCAGCGACCAGACCACCTTCAAATCCCTCGGCACCGCAGAAAAACCCGTCATCTTCACCTCCGCCAGCGCCACCCCCAAACCCGGCGACTGGAACGGCGTCCAATTGCTCTCCGGCATCATGGAAGACTCCAAGATCGAATTCACCGAATTCCACTGGGGCGGCAAGCCCGAGGGCGCGAACTTCTCCATCGAGACCGAAAAAACCATCTCCGTCACCAACTCCAAATTCTCAAATTCCGCCGGCTACGGCGTCATCCTCGAGTCCGACAAAACCCCCTTCGATGCTGCCGCAAACGATTTCGACAACAACGCCCTGGGCGACGTCTACATCCCCTGATCTAGCACCTTTTATATAATACCAAGGCGAAGCCCCCCCACCGGGCTTCGCCTTTTTTCGTTTCTTGTCCACGGTCATGCTCCTGTTTGCCGGTCGGTCGCGGTCGCGGTTGGACCGATTGTTTCACGTGAAACAATCGGGGGTGGTGGTGCGGTACGGTGCGTTTGGGGGATGGATGGTCCGCGTCGTGGTGGGTATGGATATCGGGTGGTTTGCGCGGTGCGTGCGTTTGGGGGTTGGATGGTTCGCGTCGTGGTGGGGATAGATATCGGGTGGTTTGACGCGTGGTGGGGATAGATATCGGGTGGTTTGACGCGTGGTGGG
>JBEBSM010000242.1:0-6270 GCA_040394315.1 Lujinxingia vulgaris | reverse complement strand
GTTCGTCTTGATTTTGACGCGGCGCGGATTCATCCAAGATCCGATCATTTTCCACATCATGATCATCATCGGTGTCACCGGTTGGACGGGCGTTGCACGTCTGGTTCGCGCAGAGTTCTTGCGCCTCAAAAACCAGGACTTCGTTCAGGCAGCCATCGCGCTGGGATTGCCACGCACACGCATTATTTTCCGCCACGTTCTGCCCAACGCACTTGGACCGGTTTTCGTAACGGCCGCGTTTGGTGTGGCCGGCGCGATTTTGATCGAGGCCTCACTGAGCTTCCTCGGTCTTGGACCGCCCACTGCACCGAGCTGGGGACAGATCCTGACCACAGGACGTGAAACCGGCCAGATGACACTCATTCTTGCACCCGGTTTCGCGATCTTTCTTACCGTCAGCTTGCTAAATCTCGTCGGCGAAGGGTTTCGCGACGCAACCGACCCGAAGCTCAGGAAGTAATAGTCGATGGACAACACTATCAAAAACAAAACTTCGCAAGACGAGCTCGATGTTGTGCTCGATGTTGATAATCTCAAGACGCACTTCTTCACCGACGACGGTGTTTTACCGTCGGTCGATGGCGTGAGTTTCAAGATCCGTCGTGGCCAGACCATGGGTCTGGTCGGCGAATCCGGTTCCGGAAAGTCGGTTACCTCGCTCAGTATTTTGCGCCTGATTCCGTCGCCTCCCGGCAAAATCGTCGGCGGCTCGATCAATTTCGAAGGCCAGGATCTGGCGAGTCTTCCCGAGAAAGATCTGCGACATATTCGCGGCAATAATATCTCGATGATCTTCCAGGAACCGATGACCAGTCTGAATCCGGTCTATACGGTTGGAAACCAGATCGTCGAAGCGATTATGCTTCACCAGCCGGTCGATTATAAGGAAGCGCGCGCGATCGCTATCGATATGCTTGAAAAGGTCGGTATCCCCGCCCCCAATCAGCGCATCGACGAATATCCGCATCAGATGTCCGGCGGTATGAAGCAACGCGTCATGATCGCCATGGCGCTCGCGTGCCGCCCCAAACTTCTGATAGCAGACGAGCCCACGACCGCGCTCGACGTTACGATTCAGGCGCAGATTCTTGAGCTTTTGAAAGAACTGCAGAATGAAGTCGGCATGTCGATCCTTTTCATCACGCACGATTTGAGCGTCGTCGCCGAAACTTGCGATCACGTGGCGGTAATGTACGCCGGGCGAATCGTTGAATACGGCGATGTTTACACGCTCTTCGAGAGCCCTGCGCATCCGTACACAATCGGACTGTTCAATTCGCTGCCGTCAATGGATGCCGAGCGCACAGAAAGCAATCGTTTGTACGTAATTCCGGGAATGGTTCCACGTCCCCAGGAATTTCCGACAGGCTGCCGCTTCCGCACGCGCTGCGAATTTGCGACCGAGAAATGCAGTCAATTACCGCCCACCGTTGAGCTGGAACCAGGTCATCTGTCGGCATGTTGGTATTCCGAAGAAGTTCGTGCCGGAACCAAAGCCAGAACCGGACCAGGCGCCACTGGTTACATCGATGAACCCGTTCTCGCTCCAGCCACGGACGCCGATCCGGCCGAGTAAGCAGTCTACCACAGGATTTTTCGTATGAGCGCACCAACGACGACCAATAAAGTCGCCATGTCCAAAAACCATGACGGCGTAGAACCACTTTTGAAGGTCAAAAACCTGAAAAAGTTTTTCCCCGTGCATAAAGGCATTCTTAACCGCCAGGTAGGCTCGGTAAAAGCGGTCGATGACGTCAGTTTTGAGCTATATCCAAACGAAACGCTTGGACTTGTCGGCGAGTCGGGTTGTGGGAAAACCACGGCCGGAAGAACGCTTTTGCGTTTGCTTGAGCCAACCGCCGGTGAAATCTGGTTTCAGAACCAGAACATCGTCGGAATGCCGCAGGCCAAAATGCGTGCGCTGCGCCGCAAGATGCAGATTATTTTTCAAGATCCGTTTTCGAGCCTGAATCCGCGCATGACCGTTGAATCACTTGTTGGCGAAGCCATCGAGTTTCACGGAATTGCATCCGGAAACGAGCGCCGTGAAATGGTCGAAGGACTGCTCGAACGCGTCGGTCTGCAACCGGCCTACATCACGCGTTATCCACACGAGTTTTCCGGCGGTCAGCGTCAGCGACTGGGAATTGCGCGTGCAATTGCGCTCAACCCGGACTTCATTGTCTGCGACGAAGCGGTTAGTGCACTCGACGTTTCCGTTCAGGCCCAGGTCATCAACTTGTTGATGGACTTGCAGCAGGAATTCAACCTCAGCTATCTGTTCATCGCGCATGACTTGTCGGTTGTTCATCATATTTCCGACCGAATTGCCGTAATGTATCTCGGCCAAATCGTCGAAATGACGAGTCGCGACGAGCTTTTTTCGAATTCACTGCACCCGTACACGCAAGCGTTGTTGTCGGCGATTCCAAACGCAAACCCGCGCAAACGCAGCCAACGCGTGATCTTGCGCGGTGACGTGCCCTCCCCGCTCAATCCACCATCGGGATGCCGTTTTCACACACGTTGTCCGGCTGCATACGCACCCTGCTCGATTCACGAACCGCAGGTTTTGGAAGTCGAACCCGGCCACGTTGTACGCTGCCATCTTTACGATCCGCAGTTTGCACCCACCGACCCAACCATTTTCGCAAGAATGCCACGTCCGCCCGCCCCGGCGGCGCCGATTGTCGAGGAGCCCGTACACGTTCCCGAAAAAGAAGAAGCCGAGGCCATCGCACGTGCGATTTCTGAAATCGTTGAGCCGCCAAACGATAGCCCCGCCATGGACAAATCTTCGCAGACAGAAGCCGGCGACATTGAGATCGACGACGTCGATGATCTCGATGGGTTTGACGATGCCAACACCAATCTCGAAGAAGTAAGTGATCGAGAATAATCTTTTCAGCCGACGCCGGATTTTATTTCGGATAGAGCTGTTTAGTTGACAGTTATTTACACCTCTGCGACCATCACATCGAATAAGCGTACCCGATGGGCGTAATTCGCAACTTTTTATGAGTATTCGTCGTGATTGATTCGAATCGAACGATCCGACCCTTGCATGGAGGTTTTTGCCACTCATGTTCACCGTAATCATCAGTGAAAAGGGCGGGCAGCAAACGAAGTACGACTTCAATAAGACCGAAATCACTATCGGTCGTACGAAGGGTAACGACATCGTGCTCCCCAAAGGCAACGTCTCGAAGCAACATACCCGAATTTTTAAGCGGGATAACGGATACTATATCGTCGATATGGGTAGTACCAACGGTACCTATGTCAACGGAAGAAAGGTTGCGAACGAGCAGTCTCTCAGCGGTATTGATAAAATCTACATCGGCGACTTCATTTTGCAGCTCGAAGCACGTGTCGATTCGATGGCAGCAGGACCGGCGAAAATGCCGCCCCAGCCGCCTCGTGGCATGGGCAACCATCCGCCTGCCGAACCGCCGCATGTCCAACCATTCAATCCACGCGCCGGTGGTGCACGTGACACGATTCAGCAAGCTGCCGTCTCGTCGTTTACGCCGCCACAGCCTGTGAACCGCGGTTTTTCGCCGCCCAATGTTCCGGTTGAGCCCCTGCGCCCTTCCGGCGTATTTCCTACGTCCGATCCGAACCGATCCTCCGGTGGGTTTCCCACGGCCGATCCAAATCGCGTATCCGGCGGCTTTCAACAGCACATGCCCTCGCCAGACCCGTTCGAGGATCCGTCTCCGTTTGGCGGTCCCGATCTTGATGATCCGTCGCCACGACTGGACTTCGACGACATCGGTTTTGACATTCTCGATAGCCAACTCGAGCCAAATCCAGCTCCCACTCAAGAACCGCGTCGTAGCGCCCCAAGTGGCGAACAACGCGGCGCGCTTGCCAGCCAGCTTGGCCTGCGACCTGGACCAGCACCGGATGCCCGCCCGGACCGACGACGCCCAACAGGTGGCCCCGCAGCAGGTCTGAGGCCACCTCAACCCGCTGCAGAACCGCCCTACGCGCCTGTTACACCGATTGCACCAGTGGTCGAACAGCCCGCGTTTCTCGAGCCTTTCCAACCCGAACCGGCTCGTGAACAACCCGCAGCGCATCCAGGACACCGACTTCGTATCGCGGAGCCACTCGTCAGCGAATTTGATGCCGATTTCCATGCCAACCAGCATGATATTGCACGTATCTTGTTCGAATCGATTTCCAGCGACGATCTTGCACTCGATTATCCGCCGCAACCTGCCGACCGTTCGGTTGCCGAAACTTCGGTTCGCAAAGCCGTTTCGACGGTCAATCCACAGGCAAACCGCGAAGCCCTACAAGAACTGATCACTTCAGAACTTGTCGGCCTGGGCGTACTCGAAAAGTACCTCGATGATCCGGCAATCAGCGAAATTTACGTAAATCGCTACGATCGCATTTTGGTTCGTCGCGACGGACGTTTGAGCGTTGCAGCCCGCGCCTTTAGTCACCCTGACTTTCTGACACTCGCTGCCCAACGACTTTTAGGAACCCGCGAGATGCTCGTGGGCGCCGACGAAGTACGCTTCAGCGATGGAACGCGCGTTCACATCGTGATGCCGCCGGTTTCAACAAACGGTCCGATATTAACGGTCCGTAAACCAGCCACACGTCACGCTACACTTGACGACCTGGTCGATCAGGGCGCGTTGTCGAGCGGCATGGCACAGTTTTTAAGCGGCGCCATCGAAGCTGGCCGCTCCATCCTCATCGCCGGACCAACAAGCTCCGGAAAAACCACCATGCTCGGTGCGCTGGCACGTGCAATTTCCCCGGCTTCGCGCGTCATTGCGATCGAGGAAACCAGCAACCTCAAGCTACCGCAGGAATCGGCCGTTCAGCTCGAAGCAAGCGCTTCGTACGACATGCGGTTTTTGGTGCGACAGGCCATTGCAATGCACCCACAACGCATCGTCCTTGATGAATGCCGTGGTCCGGAGGCATACGACTGGATCACAGCCGCTGCCAGCGGAACCGAGGGCAGCATCATGACCCTGCACGGAACCACTGCGATCGATGCACTCGGCCGCCTTGAAACCCTGGCGATGCTCGGCAACACCGACAGCAACCCACGCGGACTTCGCGAGCAAATCGCGCGCGCCGTCGATCTGATTGTTGTACTCAATCGCGCGCCGGACGGCGGATTTCTGGTCCACAAAATCAGCGAGCTGCAAGGTATCGACCTCGATGCTTTCCGCTTAAGCGACGTGTACTATTATCGCGTAGAAGGCACAGAGGGCAGCTTCCACCCAACCGGCTATATTCCGTTGTTTTTCGAAGACTTACGACATCTGGGCGTACCTGTAGATTTTGGTATTTTCCGAGAGTAACTCTTCATCAACCGTGCCTTATGAATTGATCACGCTTATCTATGTTTACTCTCACAATCGAAGACAACAATGGCCAGATGGCCAACCAGTTCTCCTTTGATCACGGCTCTTACGTCATTGGTCGTCTGGAGGACTGCGATATTGTTTTGCCCTCGACCAGCGTGAGCCGGCAACACGCTCGCGTATTTGTGGAAGGTGGTCGGTGCTATATTGAAGATATGGGCAGCGCAAACGGGGTAATTGTTGACGGGCAGCGCGTGCTCGGCAAACGCGACCTCGGAACCGCCAGCCAGATCCGCGTCGGCGACTTCTACCTCTACCTGGAGTTCAAACGTGCGCAGCAAGAACTTGCGAATCAAAATGTTCTCAGCACACTTTTCATCTCCTCGGGCGGCGCTCACCACAAACTTGTCCGCATCAACGATGCTTTCGCTGGCGAAGAATTCAGTCTCTCGGAATCGTTAAATACGATCGGCCGAACGGATGAAAACTTTATTTTGCTTTCGGACGTATCCATCAGCCGTGAGCACGCGCAAATCGATCGCATTGGCGACCATTACAGTGTGGTTGACCTGGGCAGCTCGAACGGCACAACACTCAATGGCAAGGCCGTTCGCAGCCGTCAGCCGCTCCAACCGGGCGATATCGTTCAGTTTGGAAACCTGAGGTTCGTCTTCTTGCCCGGCGATACACGCATCGATCCACGCGAGTAGTCTCAGCCGAGCAAAAAAAGCTCCTCAAACGTCACGCTCATCGCAAGCCTTGTTATTTTGTTGCTCGTCGGAATCGCGGTGGGCGGCATGGCAACCGCACGGCTTTTCTCACTGAAATCCGGTAATAACACCGACGTTGCCGCAAATGACGTCAATTCAGCCGCCACCTTGGATCAAACCATTGCGGAGCTGCGCGACAGCACGAACAAGTACATCCAGAC
>JBEBSM010000241.1:0-6334 GCA_040394315.1 Lujinxingia vulgaris | reverse complement strand
CCCTTCTTTCGCGCTCCAAACCTGCGAACTCGCCAATTGATCCCGGCCAAAAAACGCTACGTTGTGCTCAGAAACCAGTGACGAAAAATTACCGTACACCGGTGCAGAATCCGCATTTTCTATCGCGATTCCTTCCGAAAACGTAAAGCAAATGCCTTCTTCCGCCAAAAACCGATCCATGCCTGGCGAAAACGCACATTCCGCAAGCCAGATCCCACGCGTTCTAAAACCGAAAGTCTGTTCAAACAGATCACACGACGACGAAACCTGTGCACGACGACAACCATCGGTGCTCAAAAACGGCAAAATTGGATGCGTACCCACGCACGTCATCAACTCAATCCGCCCCGCACGGTGCTGACGTGCCAATTCGCCGACGATATCGCGACCGAGTTCATCGACATAAAAACGTTTCATCGACGTAAAGCGATCATGGTAAAAATTAGCAAGTTTGGAAAACGCTGCATCGTCTTTTGACCGCGCGATCTCACGAACGCTGAGTTCGATCAACCGATCCAGATGCGCAACAAACCGCTCCGTCAAAAGCGCATCGCTCATCATCGAAAACAACGGCGCGCTCACGCTCATCGTCAGTTTTCCGGGGATGTTCTGATCATCAAGCCGGCGAAACATCTGCAAAATAGGCAGATAGGTTTCGTGCATCGCCTCATAAAACCACATCTCTTCGAGATGATAGTCATGCTCGGGATGACGCACATAGGGCAGATGCGTGTGCAATACGATACTAAGGTGAGCCTGTGGCATGAACCGTCCTGAATGCGGAGCATTTCAAACAATGCACTTTCATAAAAACAAAAGTAGCAGCCATGAATGCATGATTTTTATTCAGCGTTTACGACGCGGACGCGACAACAAACTTCCAGCCGACGCACTGCGACGAGCCGAAAACAACACGCCAGCAGGCGCGCGGTGATCGGTATCGTCTACCACCAGGCCGTCTTCCGTAAGCTGGACTGCAACGAAATGCGCCGGATCTGTACCCGGAAAACTGCGCGGTGATTGCACGATTTCCGAGCGTACAAGGCAATCGAATTCACCCTGATCCGTTCGATAACCGATTTCCGCAACATGCCGAATATCTTCGCCGATAAACTCAACGAAATATCCACCACATGCGCTATCAACCGGAAAATCAAAGACTTCGCGCTCAAACGCCGCACTTTCGCCGCGAGGCAACATCAGCAGACGACCCGTCAGGTGCCGTTGCGCCGAAAGTGAGGCTTGATCAACTTCCCAATAAACGTATGCAACGAATGGATCTCGAGGCAACAATACCAGTTGGTCGCGATTGGCTGTTTTTAAGATATCGGACGGTGAAACCATAAATAGGATCCTTAGACGAGTCAGTCATCTTCTTTGTTTGGATCTTGATCGGTGCCTGCATCCTCTTCAAATTCTTCTAGATCATCCTGATCGAGGATCGCTACGTAAACTTCTTCGCGATAAATCGATACATCTCTCGGAGCAACGATGCCGATTCGCACCTGATTTCGTCGTATTTCTTTGACGACAATCTCGATGTTCTCTCCGATTCGTATCGACTCCCCGACCTTCCTGGTTAGGGTCAACATTTAGACCACTCCTTTCCACGAGTGACATCTCTTGGCCTGCAAATCGCTGACGACGTCGGGCCTTCGACTTCGTCAATGCATATTATGCAGCCCTGCAAACAACTGTATGGTTACTCGCGTACTTCAAAAGATTGTTTTGGCGAGTAGCACAGGGGGTTGCCGATGTAAACAATACAACGCCTGATAGCTCTGTTTCTTGACTGCGAGGCTTTTTATCTGGCCGACCTCAATTTATGTCAGGGCCATGTTACTGGCCTTTCCATAAACAGTTTTCAGACCCCATAAAACGCCAGTTCATCGGTTGCGTCAAAAAAATGGCCGATTGTATGTGTTCTCAGGAAAGGATCTGTCCAGAAATCAGACTTTTCCGCTTGCCCCTTGATTCGGAGACCATAAAACCTCCGGTAGATCTGCACGAATAATCGCCCAACGACTCCATACAAAAAACGCATCACTAAGTCGGTTAAGATAGCTCACCGCATAGGGATCAAGCTCGGATTGCTCGGCCAGCTGGACAGTCAGCCGTTCGGCGCGCCGACAAACGGTACGACAGACGTGCAGGTCGGCGTTCAAGCGCGTTCCACCCGGCAAAACAAACGATCGCAAGGGCGGACAATCTTCGTTGTAGGCATCGATGCTGTCTTCCAGCGCTTTCACATCGACCTCGGTTACGCGCGGCATCTTCGGTCCGATATCTTCCGGCAACGTCGCCAGGATACTGCCAAGATTGAATAATTCATGCTGAACGCGCAGCAAAACTTCATCCAACTTCGCAAATTCAGCCTGATCTGCATGATTTTCATGCAACGACTGACGCGCAAGCCCAACAAACGCGTTGAGCTCGTCGACAGTCCCGTACGTATCGATCCGCAGATTGTATTTTTCGACCTTCTGACCGCCAACAAGCCGCGTCATTCCTTTGTCGCCATGACGCGTATAAACGCGGTTAATCGCCAGATTTGGATCAAGAAACGTCTTATCTTCGTCCTGCATGCTCATAAAAACTCCAACAATGATAACAATCTATAAATCGTCCGCTCAATTTTTGGGTTGAACGGTCACTTTTCCAAAAACATTTGAAATCGACATCAGGAAATAGACATCGGTAAATTCACTCTGAGAATCCAATGCGATTGACTGAGGGCCCTCCAGCATATTCCCCGTTGTTCCAAGGTCAATGGGTCCGATCAATTTCTCATCACATGCAGTATCAAAAACATACAACGCATCTTGATTAAAACTCGTAATATACAACAGATCATTCGCTGCCATCACGGCACTATGCGTCGCATTGCCGCCAGATTCATACAAAATGTATGGATGTTCGGCCGCATGTACCCAACGCTTTTCTTCAAGATCGAGTTTGAAAATCGTCGGAGCAATTCCGCTCATCGCGTAAACCGATCGCCCATCCGACGTAACTTGCGCACGCCCCGGCGCGCCCACGGTCGGATGGGCAAGCTGTCCAATCTCGTAAACTTCAATCACCGGCTTGAGCGGATCTTCTTGTTCATTCCACAATTCAAGCGATCCCTCTGACTCAACAAACACGCCGCTTGCACCAAAACGCAGCGCGCCACCGTTCGAAATCGCGATGCGCGGCCCATCGATCGTCTGAATTTGCGTAATATACTGCGGATTTTTATGCGCAGTCGGCAGATCCCCCAGGACTTTGCGCGTTTTTCGATCAAGAATCGTGACAGACCCCGGACCATAACCCTTCGCAGAACTCAGATAATTGACGTTGGTAACATAAATATACTTCGCGGTTACCGTCACATCCGACGGGCTTTTCAACGAATCGTGCGCGACTTCCTCGATGACTTTACCGCTTGTCAGATCTGCCACCGACAGTGTGTTCGTGCCAAAATTGGCGATAAACATCTCGGATTTTTCTTCATCAATAAAAATTTGATACGGATTTCGATCATTTCCAAGATCAATAAAATTCGCGTCGGCTTTTCCGGAAGTTTTGTTGATGCGTCGAATCGTGTTCGAACCACTTTCGACAATCCAGATATACGGACCGCTCACCACTACTTCATTGCCAGAAGGTCCGATCGAATCCAGACGCGGATAAACCAGATATTCTTGATCACCAGTACTTTTACCAGCCTCCGAAATACCACAAACAGACGTACTTTCAAGCACTTGCGAAGGCTCAAGCACGTCATTGGTGTGGTCTGGACCACAGGCGATAAATAAACCAGCGGCCAGGAAAACACTCAGGATTTTGATCTTAAAACGCATAAAAACACTCAAAATTACAACTTAAAGATCACTGCTTTCTTCACGAATTCGCAGCGACATATAAAAGGCACGGCCCGGCAACGGACGCTGTAGGCTGTCTTGGATTTGGCGAGCATCAAAAAGGTTTTGAACGTCGGCGCTCAGGGAAAACCAGCGCTTGAATCCGAGCGAAAGCCCGAGATCGAGTGTAAACGCAGCGGGTGTCGTCAGGTTTCCAAAATTATCCTGATTCACGACGCTGCGATAATGCGCGACACCTGTGAATTTGACCGAGCGCACGCTGTCGATATGGAGCAGATCTGCGACTTCCAACGCTGAGCTCAAACGCGCACGATGCAACGGCTGCTGCGGAAGCTGCAGCGTCTGGTTGGACGTTGAACCAAGGACATCACGCAACAAAAATGCGCGCGTAAACGTGTAGTTTCCATCCACCGAAAAGCGCGCGTGCGGCTGAATATGAACATTCGACTCCATGCCACGCATTCGACCATTTTCCAGATTCATCGCGCGATATAAATACGCGCTGACCGGCAAAAACAGGATCATTTCGTCGATATTTTGCTGAAAATACGCAAACTGCACCGAATATTCGTCATTCGGAGTGCTCAGCGTAACGCCCGCATCCCAGGCAAGCGCGCGCTCCGGATCGAGATCGGGATCTCCCTGCACGGATTCGGTATTCAGATAAAGTTCGTCAAAATCCGGCGCTCGAAAAGTCCGTGCAACATTCGCAGCCGTTTTCATCCACGGCGTTGCGCGCCAGATCACACCGCCGAATGGCAACACGGGCACAGCAAAAAACGCAACATCTTCAATCACTTCTGCTCGAACGCCACCGATCAGGCTGAGCGAATCTGCGAACAAAAACAACTCATTGGAGAGCGCTGCGGCCGCAACCTGACGATCGGCCGATAATTCGCTGGACGATTTCAAACCATCGAGTGATTCGGAGAACGCATCGTAATTTTCTTGCCGCACCTCCAACTCAAGATGCGTTGCATTGCCAACGCTCAAAAAACCAGACAATCCGACCGTCGCCGAGACCGATTGGTAATTCGATTCGCTATGAAAACGCTCGCGCGTCAAAAAACCTTCATCATTATTATAACGATGTCCCCGACGCTGAAATCCCAACGCAGCTCGCCCATCCAGCGCGAGCCAGTCGGTTGGAGTCAGATCGGAATACGCCCAATTCAGGCTTGAAACCAGACGATCATCGTCGGTTTTTTCTCCCAGAAAACGCTCCTGAAACTCGCTCGCTCCAGCACTCCCACCGGCGCCGTCTTCGAACAAAACCGACAGACCCAACCGGTGTCCGCCCAATCGCACCGAACCCGCGCCAAGCAAGCCCAGACGCTTGTGCGCGTTGTTTTTTCGACGGTGCAAAACATCTTGTTCATCAACAAACTCAAAGTCACCTTCGCTCTGACGCCAGGATGCTCCCAGCCGCAGTCCGGATTTCGCTGCTGAAACATTTGCAGTTGCCGAAGCGCCAAACGTGCTGAAGCTTCCCCCCATCGTTGTTGCAGAAATATCCCAACCCGGCTGCTTTCGAGTATTCGTTCGCAGCTGTACAGCTCCCGTCAGCGCTCCCGCTCCCTGCACCGCCGCGGCCGCACCACGATAGACCTCAAGCGTCTCGATTCCTTCGGTAACCAGTTGACCAATATCAAATCCAATCCCGGCCGGCGCACTGATCCGAATGCCGTCGAACGACACAACAAGCTGTCGCGGCGTACCTCCGCGCACGGAAACAAACGCCGATTGCCCCAGACTCGATTCGCGACGAACCTGCACACCACTCACTTCTTCCAGCGCGTCGGCCAGGCTCTGGCCGTGCGCCAATCGATCGCCAATGTCGATTCGACTTACGAATCCAGACGCAAAGCGCGGATCTTCAACGTTTTTAGACGGTTTCGCCGTGGTTTTTATCAAAAACTCGTCGGAATCCGTTGTTTTCGCGTCCGAAGCATCGTCGGCAAAGACATGGTTCGGAATCAACAGCCATACAAAAATGCACGCAATCACGCGAAGGCGAATCCACCGTTTACGAGATTTTCGCCCTGCTGGACGATAGATTCTATTGTTGATGGGAGTCACGAAATCCTGCTCTCAATGCGCGAAGAGCGAATAGGGTCTTACTTATTGATCGCGCGGGCAGGTATCCTGACTTACGACTTTCAAACCTCTGAAATCATTTCACAAAGGCTTTGCACTCCAAGCTGTCTTCCCATGTTTGCTCACAAACAAAGTGACAAATTAGCTCGGAACTCATCGTTTACAGTGGCGCGACCGTCCCGGATTTTAACCGGATTCCCTATTGGTTCTCACTACATAAACGAGAAGAACTCCCGCGCGCCTGACTTCGCGCGCACTATCGCAAGCCGACCTAAGCGTGTCAACGAACACCGACATAGTTGCCACAAGCACGCAACGAAGGTTATCGTGCGCCTTCGCCGCAACCGAGATTTTACGCATGCGGCTTCCAAAAA
>JBEBSM010000240.1:0-6348 GCA_040394315.1 Lujinxingia vulgaris | reverse complement strand
AAGCTCGTCTTGAAACGCCTGCGAACCGCACTCACTGAACTCTCGCTTTTCGTAGCGCGTAGCGCCGGCCGCCTCGAGCGCCGCCAGCAAACCAGCCTCGGTCGGCCCCAGCCCCTGCGGATATTGCTCCGTGTACAAAATCTGAGCGCCCAGATCTTTCGCAAGCTCGATCAGGGTATTCGTCGCCTTCAAACACAACGCCAAATCGGCCTCGGGCATGGCCGGCAACAGCTTTTCCTGAATATCGACGATCAACAACGCACTATCTTTCGAAAAAAAAGTATCTGACATGATTTCTCTCCTCTGTGTAGCGGTTAAGTACGCGAATACAATCACTTTATAATTTGTTTACTTCCCCCGATCCTTTGGTACAGTATCCGCGTTCGGATCTGTACGCGAGCGTTTCCGATTCGATGACACCCTAATGCACATTTAACTCTGTTCAAAGAGAATTCTCCTTGCAGCACAAGCGATTTCAGCGCGCAGCGCAGTCCTATCTCTCATGCCTATTGATGGTCAGCTTTGCACTTCTTGCAGGCTGCCCCGAATCGTCAAACAACACGCCCGAGGTTCCACCGCCTTCGGTGGAAACACCCACGCCTGTCAAACCCGTACGCGTTTTTGTCGACGCATTACTACCCAAACTCGATGAAAAACTACACGCACACGCACGCGCGCAGGGTCCGCTCGACGAAATCACAACCTACGTAACGCTCGAAGCCGCACGCCCATTTCGCGCCCGCGTTGACGGCGGCCTGCGCTACGCCAACATCTTGATCGACATCTACAGTCCGGCACGCGCAACCCAGGTTTTCACAGACGCCAACGGCCTCAACGCCCGCGGCAACGCCATACTCTCAGTCCTCGACGACGCCGGCGAATACATGCTCGACAACTCGCCTTTTCACCGCGAGCGCATTCGAAAACTCGACGAAAAATCCAAATCCTTCGCCGACGAAATCGCCCCCTGGCCCACGATCCAGCTCGACGACAACGAAACCGAAGCGCTCGTCACCTGGATCCGCCAGACCAGCCCCGCGCCCAAGGACGCAGACGATCCTGAAACCCTCCAATTCGTCCTCAACGCCCTCATTCACGGTTCCGACAAACCCGCGCCGGCACCCGCCAAAGTTGATTCGGCCACCGACGCCGGACACGATTCCGATGCCGGCACCATCGAAAAAGCCCCTGCCCGTCTCACCACGCCAGTTCCACGCGTAACCGCACTCATCAAGGAATACATCAAGGCGCATACCGCAAAAAGCAAAGTCCTGGCCGAACTCGAGCTACGCACCATCGACGGCGCCATGCGCTACGCCCGCGACATGCGCCACGGCAAATTAAACCGCTACAACTGGACCGAACTCAACGAACTCGGCGGCTCCGCCGCCGTCACCCTCGGTCAACTCGAAATCACCTTCAACGACCTCGCCAAATCCACACCCGAACAAGTCCCGGAAGTCTTCGCCGATCTGCACCCCAAACATCCGCAATACGCACGCATGCTCGAAGCGCGCAACAAATACCGCGCAATCAAGGCCGCCGGCGGCTGGAAGACCGTTCGCCCCGTTTCGCTCGACCTCGGCACACGCTCCCCCCGCGTCAAAGAACTCCGCGAACGACTCGCTATGGAAGGCTACTTTTCCCTGCCCAAGCGCGACGATGACGCATTCGAACCCGACGAAATCGAAGAAACACTCGCCGATGTAATCGTCGAAGAAATCGAAGAGATTCTTGAACTCGATTCAGAAGGCTCCGAGGAAATCATCCCGGAAGGTGAAGCAGAAGCCGCACTAGAAAAGCCAGAAGAACCCAAACAAGAAGAGCTCAAACCCGATCCCAAAAAGCAGCCGGCCTACACCGATCAAATCGTCGATCAAGGTCTGATCGAAGCCGTCAAAACATACCAGCGCACGCACCAGTTTCGCGACGACGGCAAGCCGTCCTCAAGTTTCTGGGCCAGCCTGAACGTCCCCGTCGAACGACGTCTCGCACAAATCGAGCTCAACCTCACCCGCTGGCTCGACACCCATTACGACGGCGAAGGCGATTATATCTTTGCGAATATCCCGGATTTCCATGCGGAGGTTTATCGTGATTTCAAACGCGAAATGCGCTTCAAAATCGTCGTCGGCAACAACAAACGCA
This sequence comes from Lujinxingia vulgaris, assembly GCA_040394315.1. GTDB lineage: Bacteria > Myxococcota_A > Bradymonadia > Bradymonadales > Bradymonadaceae > JACCWM01. The sequence goes on along the minus strand of JBEBSM010000240.1, from coordinate 4,200 downwards.
CCTGCGATCCCAAAACCAACAAGTGGCACTACGTCAATGCAACCCCTGTGCAGTGGGCCGAACTCGATCACCTGATCCTCAACCCATCCTGGTACATCCCCCAGCGACTCTACGACGATCAGATCGCTCCCAAGGTCAAAAAGAACCCCAACTGGCTCAAAGAGAACGGTTACGAAGAGATCAAACACAAAAACGGCCGCACCACCGTGCGCCAGCTCCCCGGACCCGACAACTCGCTTGGCGTCGTGAAGTTTATCTTCCCAAACCCGGCCAACACCTACATGCACGACACCCCACAACGTCATTATTTCGACTACGAAATCCGCGGCTTCAGCTCCGGCTGCGTCCGCGTCCACACGCCTGTTGAGCTGGCCAAATACCTCATCAAAACCGATGGTCAGGACGATCAAGTCGATGTCGATGAACACCTGGAATCCGGTCGTTCCCGCAAGGTTACGCTCAAGAAGAAAATCCCGGTTTTCACCGAATATTACACCGTCCGCGTCGACGACGACGGCCACGCAAACTTCCTGGCCGACATCTACCGCTACGATTTGCGCGACATGAGCGGCGACCCCGAAGCATTCGACAACTGCTCGCCAGCACCCAAGGCGCGCGTCGAGAAACCCGTCGATAACACCGAAGGTAGCGCCCCCGCACCGGCCCCCACCAACGAAGACTTCGGCCCCTGATTCACCGTTCCCAGGTTCTCAAACATTCTTGAGCCGCGCATTCTAGGCGAGTTTGCGCGGGTTTCGTTGCGCCAATTTTCAGGCAAAAACAACAGCACCGACGACCAATGTCCGTCACCCACACGTGCAAATTTTGCATATCGATCAAGTAGGTATTGCGACAGTCACAGCGTTTTCATTTAAAACCAACGCTAACCATGTTAGAAAACCCGTATAACGCCCCTGAAACAACTATAATTACGTGAATTACGATCATTAGTTGACTTCAGATCTTTCATATGTAAATTGTGCCCATCCAAGCCCCCCTTGTGCAAAATTTGCGCCGCGCTTCGTATTTGTTACAAAATAGTTTGTCTTATTAATATTTGTGTTACCGACGAAAAAAAGGAGTAACCAATGTTGTACCGCAATCTGACTCGCCGCGCGGCTGTCGCGACAGCGAGTGTTGTCATGCTTGCTGCTTCGCCGAATGTTTCTGCAGAAGGCTTTGATCTGCAGCAATTCAACCCCATGCCCAACCTGTCGGGCAACCTCTTCAGTACATCATCGGCCGATGTCGCTCCGCACCTTGAATGGTCGGCGATGGCACTTTTCAACTACGCAAACGATCCGCTCGTGCTGCAAGACAGCAACGGCGACCGTATGAAAAGCCTCGTCAGCCATCACGGCAACTTGAACCTGCTGTTCTCTCTCGGTTTGCTTGATTTCGCCGATATCGGCATCGATGTGCCACTCACAGTCTGGCAGGACGGCTCGGCTGTTCCCGGCGGCGCCATCAAACCCCAGGACGGCAGCTTTGGCGTAGGCGACCTTCGCTTTGTTCCCAAAGTTCGTCTGTTTTCTACCCGCAACAGCGAGCTAGAAAACGGCGTGGCACTTGCCATTTTGGCCGACATCTACGCCCCCACCGGCGATGCAACCCGCCTGCAGGGCGGCGACTTCCGCATCGGACCGCGCTTGGCTTTTGACGCAATCGTCAGCGGCACCCGCCTGGCCGCAAACATCGGCTACCAGTACCGCGAAGAACAAAAGGTCAGCAACCTGACCGTGCGCGACACCCTGAGCTGGAACGTCGGTGCAGAAGTTCCACTGAACGATAAATTCCGCATCACCGGTGAAGTCTTCGGACGCCTCACACCGGGCGCCGAAAGCATGGAACGCTTCAACTCGCCGACCGAATTTTTGCTCGGCGGCAAGTACCAGACCGGCCGTATCTTCGCGACCGCCGGCGGTGGCGCAGGAATCATCAACGGCTACGGCACCCCCGACTTCCGTTTGTTCGCAGGTATTGGACTCGCGCCACCGCGCCCGGTTCATGAGCCAATCGTTGTCGAAGAAGTACCGGTCGAAGAACCAGAATGCACCCAGGAAAACCTCGCACAAACCTGCGCTGAAATCCCGGCCACAACTTGCACCGACGGCGTACTTCGCACCCATCATGCACTGTGTGCAGACGGCGAATGTTCCTACAACTCCACCGATGTAACCTGCGCAACCGGCACCGTTTGCGGCGAAGACGAAAATGCCCAGCCAGCATGTGTTGCTGCACCCGACTGCACCACCGACGGCGACTGCAAACAGCCACCGGCCGATACCTGCAAAGACGCTCAATTGACCACGCATGTTGGCCAATGCCTTGATGCAACCTGCAAGTACGAGCCGACCACCACCGCGTGCCCCGCGCGCACCGAATGTGGCCTGGACGAAGGCAAAGTTGCCTGCGTTCCTGTCATCGACGAAGTAAAAGTTACCGGCGACAAAATCGAAATCATGAACATCGTTCATTTCGCCAAAAACTCGGACGAAATCGAAGAGCGCTCCTACAACCTGCTTCAACAGGTTGCCCAGGTGCTCAAGAGCCATCCAGAAATCAAGAAAGTCCGTATCGAAGGCCACACCGATATCACCGGGAAGCGCGATTACAACATGGATCTCTCTGACCGACGCGCCGCCTCCGTACGCAACTACCTGATTTTGCAACGCATCGCACCCGAGCGTCTGACCTCCCAGGGCCTCGGACCCGACAAGCCAGTTGCGACCAACAACAACGAAAAAGGTCGTGCTGCAAACCGCCGCGTTGAGTTCCACATTATTGAACGTGACTGATTAATTTTCGCATCACACCGCGAGATTCGTTACAATGAATTATCAATCTCGCGGGCCATTTATCTGGAGTATAGAAATGAAAACATTGAAAAAAATGAGCGTAGGCCTGGTTTTAGCCGGCTCGCTTGCCCTGTCCGGCTCTACCGCATTTGCAGCCGACCTGATCCCCTGCACCGTTGCCGGCTCAAGCCACACCTACGGAACGCCGTTTCTGGCGGACCGAACCGGAATATTTGTTGATGACGGCGACGACGCCTCGCAGCAGGTCGGCAACTTCGGCGATATCTTCCCCGACGGCATCAAATTTCACGACCGCACCTACACGTCCATTTTCTTGAACATCAACGGCAACCTCTCCTTTGGTCAAAAACGCGAAGCCTACACCCCGGAAGCCATCCCCGGACTGACCTTCCCGACCATCGCGCCGTACTTCGCAGACGTCGACATTCGCCCACGCTTCTTTAGCAACGAGCCCGGCGATATCCTCATCTGTAAAGACGTCGCCAACAAACGCCTCATGTTCACCTGGTATGAGGTCGGCTACTATGCGCGCAAAACCAACAAGCGAAACAGCTTCCAGGTTGTTTTGACCAACACCACCGACGAGTGCAAACCCGACAACATTTACAGCACCGTCGACGTACAGTTCCGCTACAAGAAACTCGAGTGGACCACCGGCGACGCACGCTCCTCAAAGGGCAAAAACGGCCTTGGCGGAAACCCGGCAACCGCCGGTATTGACGCTGGCGACACAGTCAACGCAATTCCCCTGCCCGGCTCCGGCACAGGCGAGGTACTCAACCTCATCCACAAATCCAACATCGGCCAGAACGGCGTTTTTGAATACCGCATCCCAACCGGCGCACTTTCCATCTGCGATCCGGCAATCTCTCCGGGCTGCGAGCAAAGCTGCATCGTTCACGACGACTGCAAAGACCCTGCAACCAACACCTGTGATGACAACGCAAGCTGCATCACCCTACCCGGCAGCCACTCCTGTGAATGCCAGCCTGGTTTTGAAGGCGACGGCGAAACGTGCACCGACGTCGACGAGTGCGCCGACGCTGATCTCAATACCTGCAGCGACAAAAACGACTGCGTAAACACCGTAGGCGGATTCAACTGCGGATGTGACGACGGATTTGAAGGCGACGGCACAGTTTGCACCGACATCGACGAGTGCGCCGACGGCCTGCTCAACAGCTGTGATGAATACGCAACCTGCTCCAACACCGAAGGCAGCTACACCTGCGAATGCCAGGACGGATTCACCGGTGATGGCGAAACATGCACCGACATCGACGAATGTGCCGATTCAGCCGACAACAACTGTGCTGCCGACGCAGCATGCGTCAACACCGACGGCGGATTGATCGCCAACGGCGAGCCGATCGGCGCGTCG
>JBEBSM010000239.1:0-6351 GCA_040394315.1 Lujinxingia vulgaris | reverse complement strand
CTATCGCGATCAATACGCAGACTTCCGTGACTTCGGACTCGAACTTCTCGGCATTAGCGACGACCCTGTCGACAAGCACAAAGACTTTCAAACACAAAAGAAATTCCCCTTTCCCCTGCTTGCCGATCCAGAACACGTTGTAATCGATCAATTCAGCGGATCTTCAAAACTAGCGCTCGGACACGCCAACCGCAGCAATTATATCATCGCCAAAGACGGCACCATTCTTTACGCGCACATCGAACCCGTCGCCGTTTTACACCGCGACACCACCGAACTGCTCGCTGCATTGCAAACACTCAAAGACGAAGGAAAACTGTCCTGAGCCGAATTCAACGCACCTTATAGAAATCCAACATATCCTGGCGAGCCGCGCGCGTGCTCGAAGCAAGCGGATTTGGATCAAACAAAAACGCATGATTAAGAATCCCCGGATAATACGACTTAATCGGCACTCCCATCCGCTCCGACAACGCGCGCGTCCCCTCGTTAGGCACAACAGCATCGCCGTCAACCATCTGCAACATCACACGCTTCACCGGCGCTCGCTTTTCTAAGCCATCGATCGGATCGATATAACGGATCGGATCTAATACCGAATGCTGCACCATATTGATCGGATCGACCGGATCAAGAATCCAGCGAACCATATTCGAAAACTCGAAATACGCATCGGTACCTCGCCGAATTCCACGCTGGGCTAGCGCTTCAGTCATCGTATTCTTGAAAATATCCGAATATTCGATGAGTCGCATCAGATCTGCGGCTGGAACATTGAGCACAAAGTGATTCAATGTCGGTTCAACCGCCGATAAACTTGCACCCACAATACCGCCAAGGCTCATCCCCAGATACATGACGTCGTTTCCGTCGATCGTCATCCCGGCGTGTTTCATCGTCACATCCGAAATCTCCGGACCGCGCAAAACCCGCAGCGCCTGCATCAAATCCAACACGGCCTGACCAAATCGATCACGCGTTGCAAATAGATTCTCGAAATCCAAAAAGTACGCCCCACTTGTAATCGGATACGACAACAATTCCTCGTATTGCGTGCCACGCAAAAACGGCACGAGATGCGGAATCTCAAATCTCGAAAACTTCGCCCGACTCCCATCCGCAAACAAACACTGATTCAACGCACCGCAATGCGCATCACGCTCGCAATCAGAATCCAGCCGACAAATCGACCGCTCACCATGCAACGGCAAATCAATCGCAAGCGCTGCATAACCGGCCTGCGCCAGTTCGTCGGCAATCAAATAGACAAGCTCACGACTCGTCATCAGCCCGTGCCCAAACAAAACCACCGGCACAGACTTCGACGCACCAACCTGTTTTGGCAACGTCAGCGAAAAATTCACCAGACGTTCTTCCGGCGCACGCCCTGGTTCAACCGCATGCGTTTTCGGATCGAGATGATCAAGAACCGTTAATTCCCCACGCACAATCGTATCGACATTGTTGAGCAACAACCGAAGCGCACCCGACGGCTTAGTCACCGATATATTGACCACATCAGTTCGCACGTTTTGCGTATAAAGCTGCGCACGCTTTTCCATCATCAGGGATGCCGCCGAAGTCGTCCGAAACGGCACCACCGCCGCAATTTCAGCACGTGAAACGCCGCGCGACGCCGGATCTGCCAACAATTCCCCAATAATCTCGCGAAACGGCTCCAAGCGAGCTGCTTCGGCGTCATTGAGTTCAGAAACTTCCGATTTGCCATCAGTACCCACAAGCGTCGCCTGCGATCGCAAAAGCGCCGCCGTTGGCTGAGCCTGATTATCCTCACCGTCTTCGCTCTGCAACGCGCTCGTAACCACAAACGCGTATTGTGTTCCCGGCTCAAACGCCAGCCGCGGCTTCAACCACACGCGATAGCCATCGTCCAGAACGCCGCGCACGACATCACGCTCTTCCACCCAACCGCCGTCCGCTATTCTTCGAAAAACCCGGAACGATTCCGCCTGCAACGCCGCATCCCCACCGATTCGATGCGTGCTCCGAATGACAATCGCCCCAGTACTTGAAAAACCGTCATAATACGAAAACCCTTCACGCAAGCCATCACCCGCAAAACTCGCGGGCAAAGCAACGCGCCCCGTCCTCAGATCCAATAAAAGATCGTTTGGCATAGGAATCCGATGCGTCGACAGATCAAACCAGACCGCCGGCTTATTCGTCGTCGTAAAACTGCTGACGACCGCGATTTGCTCACGCGCAACCCCACGCGATCGCATCATTTCAAACAACGGTTTGTAGGATTCCTGAAGATCTGCCAACTTCAAAGCCATCTGTTGACGATCCGCCAGCGTTTTCCCCGGCATTTTTTCAACATTGTCGATGATATCAGCGTCGCCACGCACCCACTGAAAAGCCGCGTCCGCAACCACCGGTTTTCCAGATTCGCCCTGCACCCCGCCCTCATAACCCCACAAACCAACGCCATACGTTCGCCCCGGCAACCACGCCGCCGCCGGATCTACACCTGGCGAAGCCACAATCGACATGCTCTCCACATCAAAAACCGGCTCGATAAATACTGGCTCACCCGTCGCCAGATCTGCCAGAATCACAGTTCCCGGCAAATTCTCTGACTTAACCTGACCCGAAAGTGGAATTTTAAGCCGCGACGTCAACGGATAACCATCCAACCCGTTGAGATAACTACGATATTCTATTTCTGCACCGCTCATTTCTGCATGGGTCGCCACATTCAACCGACCGCTTTCATGATCACGTTCCAGATCGCTCGGCAACGGAAATTCATGCGTTTCTAAATCCCAGAGCGCGCGCACCGTCTTTGATTCCTCAACATCCGGCGATTCATTCACTGCATCAGAATTGCTGCAACTCACCGCAAAAAATATCAAGCACCCAATATGCCCGATAACGTTTCGATAGACAGACAGACGACCCGACAGCATTTGCCGTGTTTGCACGCACTCTCCTTTACAACTTTCCAATTCTCAAAATCTGTAACTGACTCATGAATCATACATTTTTGTCAGTCACACACGCAAGACCGCCTATTGATTCGCCCTAGTTTCGAAGTTAAGGTGCCCTCGTAATCGAGAATTTGATAGAACAGCTCAACCTACATCTTGTAAATCCCGACGCGCGAAATGCCGTATAATCCAGGAAAACTCATGGCAAATAAATATTGGAAGGCCCCGAAGAAAGTGTCTTCATGGCGAAAAATCTCAGTCGGTATGTGGAATCGCCCATCAGATCCTACCGTCTACGGTTTCGAAACCCTGAAGGTTGACGATTTGCTCGATTATCTCGAGGAGCTCAAAGAAGTTACAGGCGAAACCATTTCGGTCACGACCTACATGTCCAAAGTGTTGGCCGACGCATTTGCTCTGTATCCACACCTTAACTCCATCATTGTCGGCAATCGCGTACTTCAGCGCGAGAACATCGACATTTTCGTCCAGGTCGCCATCAATGCCAAAAGTGCAGATCAGGCAGATTTGAGCGGCGTAAAACTTCGCAACGTCGACCAGATGGACTTTGTCGAAATCGCTCGCCGCCTGCGCACGCGCGCTACGCAGGTCCGTAACGGTCAAGATGCCGAAATGGAACAAACCAAGTCCATGATCGACAAAGTACCGCCTTTGTTGATGCCGTTAATGTTGCGCGCCGTCGATTTTCTCACCTACGCCGTGCCCTTCGAACTCGGTAAAATCGGTGTCCGAAGCGATCCATTCGGCAGCGCCATGGTCACAAACGTCGGCCAATTCGGCATCAAACTGGGCTTTGCACCACTCGTTCCCATGAGCCGTTGCGCACTCGTGTGCATGCCGTCCGCTATCCAAAGATTGCCATTTGTCGAAGGTGATGAAATCGTCATCAAGCGCGCCATGCAGTGCTCGTTTACCCTCGATCACCGCGTATTCGACGGTTATCAAATCGGCCAGATCTGCCACCAATTCCGCGATCGCGTTGAAAACCCTCGGAACTATTATCCTTCCGCCGACCACTGGGCAAAATCAGAATCGGCACCAGAAAAAAAGTCCCCGGGCACCAAACAAAAGGCCGCTAATAAAGCGGGTAAAGACGTGAATCCCCCCAAACGCACACCCGAAACCAGCACCTCCGGAACGAGCGTTAACTAATTGAAAAACCTCAGCAAACCATCCAAAGCACTCGTCATTCTCGCAGCGCTACTTGGCCTCACGGTCTTCGCTTGCTCCAGCCCCGGCGACACCACGGACGGGCTGGACGCATCCGTGACGCCCGGTCGCGACACCACGCTATCTGATACCGACGATGGTTCATGCACACCCGGCCAGGCACGCTGCACCAGTCCCGCAACCCGAGAAATTTGCGCAGACGACGGCGTTTCCTGGCGCGAGGACTTCTGCGCCGCCGCCGATCGCTGCCATGACGCCAGCGGCGAGTGCATAGCCCAGGTTTGTTTGCCAGGGTCATTTCAAGGCTGTCTGGATGATGGTTTACAAAGCTACTGCAATGCATCCGGCACCGAAGTCGTTTCCGGTCTATGCCCGGGCAACCAACCCTGCGAAAACGGCGGCTGCAAAGCCCCCGAATGCACCCCAGGGCTGAAGCGCTGCATCGACAGAACACGCATGGATATGTGCAACGAAGCCGGCGCTTTTGTAGAAAGCGAGCCCTGCGCAATCGGCACAGAATGCTACAACGGCGTGTGTGAAGAACTCTGCGAGCTCAACAAAAAAGTTTCCAGCTATATTGGTTGCGAATACTGGTCGGCAGATCTCGATAACTACGAAGAAGCCACCAGCCAGCCACATGCAATCGTCGTCACGAACCCAAATCCCACACTCACCGCGCGCGTCACACTGTACGAAGGCGTTAGCCAGACGCAGCTTCTCCGCGACCAAAACAGCGCGCCCTACGAATTAAGAATTCCGCCCGGCCAAGCACGGATTTACTCAATTCCAACCGGATACGATCATACCGGCACACGGATTCTGAAAAACCGCGCAATCCGTCTATTGAGCTCAATTCCAGTGCTCGCGCATCAATTCAATCCGCTCAATAACGTCGATGTTTACTCCAATGACGGCACGCTTTTGCTGCCCACCAACGCCGTCGGAAAAGAATACTACGGCCTGAGCTGGACACATCGCGGCGGCTCACTTCGCCTGCAAGGTTACCTGACGATCATCAATTCCACCGGTTATTCTAACAAAGTTACCGTTCGCCCGTCCGCGCGCGTTGTGGCCGGCCCCGGCATTCCAGCACTCGAAGCCGGCGTCGAACGTATTTTCGAGCTGGCCCCCGGCGATTCTCTCAATTTGTCGACCGACGGCCAGGAACGCGCCGCCGCCGAACTCGACGGCTGCCTCGCTGGAAGTTCAGCCACACCTGACAACATCAACCCCTGCCCCGACCTGACCGGAACCCACATTCAGGCCGAACAGCCTGTTACCGTCTTCGGCGGCCATCAGTGCGCTAACGTTATTCTCGGCGTCGATCGCTGCGATCACATCGAATCGATCCTTTTACCCGTTTCCACCTGGGGAAAAGGCTACGTCGGCTCCAAATTTAGCCCGCGCGCATCCGGTTCACTCACCGAACCCGACATCTGGCGCGTCATCGCAGCCGAAAATGACACGCGCCTGCAAACCGATCCACCACTTGATGGCGTCCACGGCCGCACACTCCAGGCCGGTGAATGGACCCAGTTCGCAGCAACCGACCATTTTGAACTCGTCGCAAACAAACCCGTCTCAGTCGCCCAGTACATGGTCGGCGCAAACTGGATCGGCATTCCACGCGATTGCAACAAAGGCGCCGACGCTGCCAACCCCACCGGAATCGGCGATCCTGCCATGACCGTCGGCGTTCCCATCGATCAGTTTCGTAAAGATTACATTATCTTAACGCCAACCAATTACGAAAAAAACTACATCAACCTCGTCGCCGAACAAGGCCACGACGTAATGCTCGATGGCACACCGATTCCTGCTGATTTGTGGAAACCCGTTGGAACCAAAAACCGCTACGAAGCCGCGATCGTCCCCGTCCCCGAAGGCTTTCATTCGCTTTCAAGCGATACCCCGTTTGGCGTCGTCGGATACGGATATTCCTGCCACGTTTCCTACGCTTTTCCCGGTGGTCTGAATCTGGAAACCATGATCGACCGGCAATAAAACAGACCACCCCACCCTTGATCTCACCTGTTTTAGATATCCAAAGCTCGCTCGCTCGAACAATTCGCTCCCGGTCGCTCTTTGGACCCATGCTACCCGTCATAATGACTTCTATTGCGCCCCGGCACCTCGTTGTCCGGTCACAATCACCTCTTGCCGCCGCCAGAAGACAGTTTCACCCCGCAACACATCTCTTGCCGCCGCC